>JAGUVT010000036.1 GCA_020062745.1 Deltaproteobacteria bacterium | reverse complement strand
CGAAAAACCGGCTGGTAAGGATTATGACGAATCCACGACAGGATAATACGGATAATTAAAAGCCAGGTATAGACATCAAAGATAATATTAATCAAATTATAAATAATCCCCATTAATTCACCCCGTAAAATCATTTTAAACCGGACAGTTCGCCGGCACGACGGGTGGCAGCGGCTACTGCATTCATCAAAGATGCCCGTAAACACCCTTCTTCAAGGGCAAAAAGGCCGGCCATAGTAGTGCCGCCCGGAGTGGTTACCATATCTTTTAACTGTCCGGGATGTTTCCCAGTCTCCAACACCATTTTTGCCGCTCCAAGCATGGTCTGGGCGCTTAAAACAGTGGCAACATCCCTCGGCAGCCCCATGCGCACCGCCCCGTCAATCAATGCCTCCAGAATAATGTACATATAAGCCGGCCCGCTGCCGCTCAAACCGGTTACACAATCTAAAAGCGTTTCCGGAACAACCGCCGTTTTCCCCAAAGTATTAAATATAACAATGGCTTTGTCCCGGTGTTCAGGCCCGGCATATTTGCCCGGACTGACGGCACTGGCCCCGGCCCTCACCAGGCAGGGTGTATTGGGCATTACCCGTACCACCGGTATACCTTCCCCTAAGTGCAATTCTATAAAGTTCGTGGAGACACCGGCAATAACGGAAATCACTAGCTGAGAGGGCTGTATTGCTGCGCCAATTTCTTTTAATACCGGCTCAATAACCTGGGGTTTTACAGCTAAAATTAAAATGTCCACGGCCCGCACCAAAACATTATTGTCCCCAACCGCTTGAATTCCTAACGTCCGGACGAGGGAACTCAAGCGTTCGGGTTGAGCATCACTTACAAAAATGTTCTCGGATGTTGCCAGCCCCCCCCTTAAAATTCCGGTCAATATAGCCTCGCCCATCGCTCCTCCGCCCAGGCAGCCGATCTTTTGTCCACTTAAATCTCCTGTCAGAGAATTTATGAGCGCATCCATGAAAAAATACTCTTTTCCCTGCTTTGATCTTTCAACTCACCGGCAATATCAACATTGCTCGGAACAAAAAGGAATATCCCGTTGCCCACCTTCTGCATGTTGCCATTTAAAGCATAAGTCGCTCCACTGAGAAAGTCTACCACCCGTTTGGCCAGTTCGGTATCAGCCTGCTCCAGGTTAATAACTACAGAACATCTGTTTTTCAGGTTATCGGCAATACTCACAACTTCTTCAAAGGAACGGGGATCTGTTACCACCACCCTCGTCTGCCGCTGGGCATGCAAACTCACAACCGAACCCTTTTTCTTTTGGGGAGGCACCTCATCCAGAAAATCCTCCGGCATTTTTTCATCTTCGTCCAGGTCATCTTCAAATCCCATAAAACCAAGCACCTTGTCCACCAGCTTCATACTCATCAATCCTCCTATCTTCTGTTATTAAATATTGCCGTTCCTATCCGGACTATATTAGAGCCTTCTTCCACTGCTACTGCAAAATCATTAGACATACCCATAGAAATATACTTCATCATCACCCCTGGCACACTGGCCGCCAACCTCTTGGCCAACAGCCGCAGTTCCCGGAATACCGGCCTGGCTTCTTCCGGATGCGGTACTAAGGGAGCCATCGTCATCAACCCCTGTACGGACAGGCCGGGCAGGCGGGCCACCTTTTCCAAAAAAGGGCGTACATCATTTACTGGCAAACCGTGCTTATAGGCCTCTCTTGCCACATTAACCTGCACCAGTACCGGCATAACCAGGTTTTTTTCTCTTGCCCTCCGGTCTATTTCAATCGCCAGGGACCAGCGGTCTAAAGAATGAATTAATTTAACCTGATCAATTATATTTCTAACTTTATTGGATTGCAAATGGCCAATAAAATGCCATTCTACTTCTGCCGGAAAGTGCGGACATTTGCGTAACAACTCCTGCACCCGGCTTTCGCCCAAAGAATAAACTCCAGCGCCCAAAACTTCCTGCATCTTTCCCACCGGTACGGTCTTAGTGACCGCAACCAGTTTTATCTCTTCCGGATCGCGTCCGCTCCGACAGGCAGTTTCAGCTATTTGCTCCTGCACCCGGCGCAAATTCTCTAATATACTCACTTCTTCTCTCCTAATACTAATACGCCGGTAAATTCACTTTCGGCAACTTTAGCATCCAACTTTAGCAAAGCCGTTCACTTACTACTTTTATACCGGATTTACCTGACACCAGAATGTCTTCCCGTCCATCAAGGCACATATAGAGAGAATAGCATTCCTATTCTACAACCATATTGGAAATCCTGCACAAAAAAAGCACTTTTAGAAGCGCTTTGCAAAAATTTTTAATATTTCTGTTTTTTTAATTTAATTCGCCTCGTTCACCGGTAACAAGATAAATAACAGCTTCACCAACATTGGTAGCCTGGTCTGCAATTCGTTCCAAATAGCGGCTGACATATAATAAATAAGCGCTTTGCACGACAGCCTTGGAATCAGCAGTCATAACAGCCAGAAGATCTCTAAATATTTTGGCAAAAATATAATCCACCTCATCATCTTTGGCACACATTTCCCTGGCTCTCTCCACATCACTGTTGACATAAGCATCCAATCCTTCTTTTAACATCTGCCGGGCTAGATTAGCCATAAGTTGTATATCCTCAAGGGTTTTAACAATTGGTAACAGCCCCGAAAGACACATGGTAGCACGGGCAATATCCACGCAGTGGTCACCCATCCGCTCCAGGCTTACCAGAATCTTGATTCCCGTAATGGCAATCCGCAAATCCCTGGCCATCGGCTGCTGAGTAGCAATAAGTTTAATGCACCGGTCTTCAATTTCCAGGCAAAGATTATCGATCATATCATCTCCCATAATCACCTGGGCAGCAGCAGCCATATCCTGCTTAACCAGGGCCTGAACAGAATCATAAATAGCTTTTTCCACCAGGCTGGCTGTTTTTAAAATATCATGCTGCAGAGCCACCAGCGCCTTGTCAAATGAAACACGGACGGTCATAACCATTCCCCCATATTTAAAATAAACCAATCTCCATACAGGTAAAAAATATTATACTATAAAAACAGCAGTTTTTTATAAAAAATATAAAATTTAACCAAAACGGCCGGTAATATAATCTTCAGTACGCCGGTCTACCGGCTTCGTAAAGATCACTCCGGTTTCCCCATACTCTACCATTTCTCCGTTAAGGAAGAAAGCAGTAGTATCGGAAACACGAGCCGCCTGCTGCATATTGTGGGTCACAATAACTATGGTATACTTATCCTTTAAATCTTTGATTAATTCCTCAATCTTCAATGTGGCTAAAGGGTCCAGGGCGGAAGTCGGCTCATCCATCAATAAAACTTCAGGCTTAACCGCCAGCAGGCGGGCAATACACACCCGCTGCTGCTGCCCGCCGGAAAGACCCAGCGCAGATCTGTAAAGCCGGTCTTGCACCTCACCCCAGAGAGCCGCATCACACAGGCTCTTCTCCACAATCTCATCCAGCCGCCGTTTATTTTTCTCCCCGTGAATACGGGGCCCGTAAGCAACATTATCATATACCGACATGGGGAAAGGATTAGCCCGCTGGAAAACCATACCCACCCGTTTGCGCAAATTTACCACATCCACACCGGGCTGGTAAATATCATAACCGTCAAGCAGTACCTTGCCTTTCACCCGAACACCTTCAATCAAGTCGTTCATCCTGTTCAAAGCACGCAAAAATGTAGATTTTCCACAACCGGAAGGACCGATCAAAGCTGTTACACGATTGACTACAATATTCAAATTGACCTTGTACAAAGCCTGCAAATCTTTGTAATACAAATCAAGTTCCTGCACAGCAATTTTAATTCCGTTACCGGGCATCTGCTCTCCCTCTGCTTTAATATGTATTCATCCTTAATTTTGGTCATCGCGTAAGTTTGCTTAAGTGCCGCCAAATTATCTATTCTCGATAAGAGATCCGTCAAACGGCAGGAAAAAGGAAAAAGTGCTGCCCTTACCCACCCTGCTTTCTACCTGGACATTTCCACGGTGAACTTCAATGATATGCTTTACAATGGAAAGCCCCAGGCCGGTACCTCCCTGTTCCCGTGAGCGGGCTTTATCCACCCGGTAAAACCGCTCAAAAATGCGCGGCAGGCTCTCCGCCGGTATGCCGATACCGTTATCCCGCACATCTACCCTGAGATGTTCCTGTTCCCTGGCAACCCGTACCACAATTTCTCCTCCGTCCGGAGTATAGCTGATCGCGTTATCCACTAAATTAATCAATACCTGGCTGAGCATGTCCGGATCACCCCGGATAACCGGAATCCTCTCATTTCTCTCAAACTTCAACTGCAAATTTTTCTCGGCGGCCCGGGGCTGAAAAGTAGCCAGCACCCGTTCCACAACATCGGCAATTTCAACCGGCTGCCAGCGGGGAACTGTTTTCCGGTCTTCTATTTTAGAAAGACTTAACAACTCTTCAATCAGCCGGGAAAGCCGCTCAGTTTCAGTATTGATTATAGCCAGAAATTGCTTTGTCACCGCCGGGTCGTCCGCGGCGCCGTCCAGTAATGTTTCTAAAAAGCCCCGCATGGAGGTAAGAGGAGTACGCAGTTCATGGGAAACATTGGCTACAAATTCACTACGCATCCGTTCCAGTTTCTTCCGCTCGGTAATGTCACTGAGCAGGGCCACCACTCCCCCCTGTTCCCGGCCGGAACCCTGGAGGGGAGTAACATGAATACGGAAAACACGGGGCTCCGGAGTCAATATGGCCAGCTCTTTCTGCATCGCCTGCCCGAATTGCAAGGCCTGGTTTAAAAGCTGCTCCAAATCGTAGTTGCGAATTACCCGCAAAATATCCTTACCCTGGCTTTCTGCCTGGGTGACACCAAATATTACTTCCACCACCGGATTGATCAACAGCACCCGGCCCCTGTTATCCAGAGCAATGACACCATCGGCCATGCTGGCCAAAATTGCCTGCGCCCGGTTTTTTTCGGCAGTAATGTCGTCAATCGTATTTTTTAAGCGTCCGGCCATATAATTGATGTTGCGGGCCAAAGCGCCGATTTCATCCTGCGTATCAACGCGAATCTCCCGGTCCAGGCCCCCCCCGGCCATGTCCTGGGTAACGGAAACCATTTCTTCCAGCGGCCTGATCAGCCGCACGTATAAAATCCGGGCTAAAAGCGCCGAAAAAAACAAGGCTAAAAATATTGCGCTCCAAAGATTTAACTTATTTATGGTATATAGCTCAATCAAAGCAAAGAAGATTAAAAAAAGAAAAAAATAACTGACTACCGGTTTCCAACCTGAGCGTTTGACTGCCTTATTCAGCATTGAAAGTCCTCCCGAAAACGGTATCCGACGCCGCGCACCGTTTCAATACACTGGGAGCCCTCCAGTAGATTTTCTAATTTTTGGCGTATATGCCGCACGTGCACATCCACCGTCCGTGAATCACCGGCATAATCATAACCCCATACCTGTTCGAGCAAAAAATCCCGGGAGAACACCCGGCCCGGCCGCCGCGCCAGAAAACGCAAAAGCTCGAATTCTTTTGGCGTCAGGTCCTGTTTAACCCCGTCAATATACACGGCAAACCGGTCTTCATCAACCACCATCCGGCCGAAACACAGGCGGCCTTTTTCCGTCCGTCCAGCCTCCCGTTCTTCCGCCAACTCGGAACGGGCGCGGCGGAGCCTGGCTTTAATCCTGGCTACCAGTTCACGGGGACTAAACGGTTTGGTAACATAATCGTCGGCGCCCATCTCCAATCCCAGCACCCGGTCCAGTTCTTCCCCCCTGGCGCTGAGCATGATTATGGGGATATTCTTTGTTTCCGGGTACTGGTGCAGGTCCCGGCAAACCGCCAAGCCGTCCTGCCCCGGCAGCATCACATCAAGGACAATCAGATCCGGCCGGCCGGTACGGGCCAACTCCAAAGCGGCAACGCCGTCAACAGCCGTCATTACCTGGTACCCCTCCCGTTCCAGGTTGAACCGGAGCAACTCCAGGATATTTTTTTCGTCATCCACTACTAAAATCTTGGGCATCAAATCACTCTCTCAACATTAAAAATGCCGCCATCCGCCCGGTAACCCCGTTGTGAGCACGGTAGGAAAAGAAAACATCGCTATGGCAGGCGGTACAGAGTCCGGCTACGGCAATATTTTCCGGCCGCAAGCCGGCATCAAGCAAAACCCGCCGGTTGGCTTCCCAGAGGTCAAGGCGCCACTTGCCGGTTGCGGTTCCGGCAACAAGCATACGCCAGTTTGAAAAAGTCTTTTTAAAATCATCGACTACCCGGTCGTCCACTTCATAACAGCAGGGTCCGATGGACGGCGCAACGCCGGCCAGGCAGTCCCGCGGGTCGGTCCCAAAAGACATACGCATTTGCTGCACCGTTTTCTGTCCAATACGAAGCGCTGTGCCGCGCCGGCCGGCATGGGCCAGCGCCGCCACGCGGCGTACCGGGTCCAGGATCAGAAGAGGCGCACAATCAGCAAAAAAACCAGCCAGGGTCAGTCCTGAAACGTTGGTAATCAGGGCGTCGGTCTCCGGCAGGGCGGCCTCCTCCTCAAACGCTCCCCGGCCCCGGTCGACTGCCGTCACCACCGCCACCCGGTCGCCGTGCACCTGCCGCCCGGCCACCAGGCTTTCCTGCTCGATGCCCAGTCGCTCGCAGGCCAGGGACCGGTTGGCCAGTACGCGCTGCGGCTCGTCCCCCACATGAAAAGCCATGTTCAAGGTATCATAAGGCTTTCTGCTCACGCCGCCATAACGGGTGGTAAAACCGTGCGTCACCATTCCCGTAACGTTAAACCGGGAAAAAGTATAGTATGGCATTTCTCCCTGCCGGGTTGCTGTAAACATCATCCCACCAGCCCTGCTGCCGGCAATTTTACGCTCCCAGTCCATCAAGGTAAGCGGCAAACTCGGACATGCGCTGCAGAAGTTCATCCTGCTTTCCGGCTTTTACTCCTTCCAGCCGGAAATGTTTTAATTTATTTACCAGCAGATCGTACGCACTTTCCAGCCCGCCGGCTTCTGCTTTCAGGTCCACTGACTCGAGCCAGGCAGGGACCGCAGCCACCGGACCGAGTTCGGCATTGATCAAACCGGCCAGCACGCCGGCGGCTTCCGGCTCGCCATGCGCCACAAAAATACGCCGGGGAACAGGATTGAACTTCCTTACCCACTTCATCAACCCCTGCTGGTCGGCATGCGCAGAATAACACTCCATCAACCTGATATCGGCCTGTACGGCGATTTCTTCACCAAATATACGTACATTTTTAGAGCCGTCTAAAATCTGCCGGCCCAGCGTTCCCTGAGCCTGGTAGCCGACAAACAGCACCGTGCTCTCCGGCCGCCAGAGGTTGTGTTTCAAATGGTGCCGGATCCGCCCGGCTTCGCACATGCCGCTGGCTGAAATAATAATGGCGCCGCCTTTAATCTCGTTTAAAGCCCTGGACTCCTCGGTAGTTTTAGTAAACTTAAATTCAGGCAGGCCAAAGGGATCGTTACCCCGCTCTAAAAAATCACAGGTCTCCTGATCAAAACATTGCCGGTTGCGCCGGAAAATAGCGGTAGCGGCAATAGCCAGAGGGCTGTCGATGTAAACCGTCATCGGCGGCATTCTCTTTTCTTCTATTAAGAGGCTCAAATGATACAACAGATCCTGCGTGCGTTCCACCGCAAACGCGGGAATAACCAGGTTGCCGCCTTTTCTATAAGTCTCCATAATAATATCATGCAGCAATTCCAGTTCGTCCGCGCACTGCTTGTGCAGCCTGTCGCCATAGGTAGATTCCATAATTACGCAGTCGGCTTCAGCTATGGCGGAAGGGTCATTGACGATAGGCTGATCATCATTACCGATATCACCTGAAAACACCAGTTTCGTCATGGCGCCATCTTCTTCCACCCATAACTCAATCATAGCCGAACCCAGGATATGGCCGGCATCGGCAAAACGTGCCCTTACACCAGGGGCAAGCGGAAAAACTTCGTTGTAATTATACCGCCGGAAGTAAGACAGGGACCGGTAAGCGTCATCAATGTTATATATCGGTTCAATAAGCGGCAGATTGGACCGGCGGGCCTTGCGGTTCTTTCGCTCTACCTCCATCTCCTGAATATGGCCGCTGTCCGGCAGCAATACCGCGCACAAATCAACGGTGGCGCCGGTAGCGCAAATCTGCCCCCGGAAGCCGTGCTTGACCAGTTTCGGAATCAAACCGCTGTGGTCAATATGGGCATGGGTAAGCAAAAGATAATCAACCGTACGGGGCGATACCGGGAAATTCCCGTAATTTCTTTCCCTGATCTCCTTGGAACCTTGAAACAAACCGCAGTCTACCATAACCCTCATGCCAGCCGTCTCTACCAAAAAGCAGGATCCCGTCACCGTTCCCGCAGCTCCCAAAAATTGCAATCGCACCTGGTTTCCTCCCCATTATACCCCGTTTATACAATAATTCCTCCTGAAGCCTTCATATCCCTGCTTTTTAAACAATAAAAAAAGCATTATAAAAAATGCCCGCCCATAGTGTAAAATTGTTGTAGGATAAATAAAAACAAGAGACAACCTTTTTGGTAAAATGGTAAGTAACCAAACAAACCAAACCAGAAAGGGGCTGTCT
>JAGUVT010000040.1 GCA_020062745.1 Deltaproteobacteria bacterium | reverse complement strand
TCTGGGCGGATTTAGATAGAGCTGTGCCATTTAATCATTAGAAATATATTTAATTTCGAGCACAAAAAAGACAGGGTATCCTGCCGCCTGGAAATAGATAAAACTATTGAGTATATGCTCACCAGCCTTCACAGGAGGATTACAGTTGAAGAACTTGCCGGGATTGCTCATATGTCGTCTTCGCATTATGCGAGGCTATTCAAAAGAGAAACCGGACAGACACCGATGAATTATTTGCATCAGCTCCGCATGGAGCGTGTGAAAAGACTTTTACTCGAAGGAACAAGGTCAATAACTGAAATAGCCGGTGAATGCGGATTCAGCAGTTCAGCTTATCTTTCTTCACGTTTTTATAAGGCCTTTAAAATGACTCCTTCCGATTATCAGAACAGTTTAAGAAAAGGCAGGATTTCTAAATAACATGGCAAGTTTTTAAAAGCCCGCTCCCTTGCTTTGCATTATAATTTCTACATTATTATAATTTTAGTGGGGGAGTGATTTAATCGTGGATTTGCAAGAAGTTATCGAATTCGCCAACCAAAACCCTGTTTGTTATGTCGCCACGACTGAAGGCAGCCAGCCGAGGGTCAGGGCTTTCCTGATGTGGTTTGCAGACAAGACCGGTTTCCACTTTCACACGGGTGCGCCGAAGCGTGTTTACGGCCAGTTGGTTAACAACTCTAAAGTGGAAGTCTGCTTTTTTGCCCCGGGACCATCCCCGGGCACGGGTAAAATGTTGAGAGTCACCGGTGAGATAAAATTTGTCGGCGACCCGGACTTGAAGAAAAGGCTGGTTGATGAGAGACCATTTTTGAAAGCCATGGGTTTGGGGTACAAAGATCCCAACCTGGTTGTTTTCAGTATTTACACAGGTGAAGCACATTTCTGGACAATGGAAAACAACATGAGGGAAAGTGAGATAGAAACCGTGAAGTTCTAAATTTTCCTCCCGTAGAGCAGCCGCTGTAATACAACAGCGGTTTCTTTTTACCATCTGTTGTTTTCTCTCAATTGCTCCACTTTTTGGTAGTTTTTTTGATGTAAGACCCGGATTATTTCTTGACCGCTTACCCAATCATTAGATAAAATAAAAGAAAACAGGAAAAGCATTATGTGGACATCCTGGCGGAAGTTAAAATAAAAGGAGAAGACGGCTGCATTTTGATCCATGTCGAGCCCCAGTCCTACCGGGAAGAAAACTTTGCCAAACGAATGTACAAATACTTTAGCCGGCTGTACGAAAAACATGACCAAAAGGTGCTCCCGGTAGCAGTATTTGCCCACGACAGGAAAGAGGAAGAGCCGACCACCCACGAAGTGGCGTTTACCTGCTTAAAGGTATTGCGCTTTGAATTCTTCAAAGTCCAGCTTGGGAAAATATACTGGCGAACTTACCTGCACAGCAGCAACCCGATAGCGGCGGACCTTTTAAGTAAAATGGATTACCAGCCCAAAGAGCGGGTAAAAATAAAACTCGAGTTCTTTGCGGATGCTGACCCGCCTTAAACTGGACCCGGCACGGATACAGTTGATCACCGGCTTCTTTGAAAGTTACCTTTTCGGCTCTACGACCAGGCGGCGTTTTGCTCGCGCTCAATGGTCTCGCATGTATTGCGGGGTTCATTGGCATAGCGACACAAAACACATGGCTCAGTCAAGGTTCACTGATCGGCGGTATATTTTTCTTGTTGGCCCTTGCATCAATGAGTTGGGTTCTTTTATGGAAAAATAACAAAAAACCAGGCCAGTTGCAGATACTTCCAGACCCCTAATTCCTTATCACAGACTTTTGGCTTTTTGGTTCCGGCTACGCCGGGTTAGGGCAATTAACGTTTATCCTTGAAAGACTGGATTGCCGTTTTTGCTCCAGCAGCAGCCATGCTGAGGAATCCCTTATGTTTTGCCATGATTTCGGCCAGGGCTCCTACGAGGGTGTCGATTTGCCGGTAAGAAATCGTCAACGGCGGCTCCAGCCGGACAACGTTGGGGTTGTTCAGGGTATAAGCGGTTATAATCCGGTACTTGTTAAGCAGTTCAGATGCTACCAGGGCGCCGAGGTATTCCTTGGACAGCTTGTCCACCAGGCCAAGCGATAGTTTGCCGGCAATGCCGCCGGGCTGGTTAAACTCGATGCCGATCAACAGACCCCGGCCCCGTACTTCTTTGATCAGAGGGTAACGGTTTCTCAGTTCGTTTAATTTATTCATCAAATAGTTACCCTTTCACTCGCCGGGACACTCTCCAAATAAAAAGTATCTTGACTTAGATCGGCTCCACATTTCCACTCTACAGTTCCATCAACAATATCAAACTGATTGAATTCGGATTGATCCTCTAGTGGTTTAAATGCCGGATAGTTCAAATACGGTTTCATATCGAAGATCTTTTGTTCGCCGTTTTTAAAAATCAACATCATTTTATGGTCATTTAAGGCTTTTGCCTTCATGATATCGGGACTTTGCATTTAATATTCTCCTTTCTTAGTTAAATCCCTTTGGGTTCAATCCTTTCGATATACTCACCGGCAACCGCCTTATTCCAGCGATCCCAGATTTCCTCACGATGGATAAGCATCCAAGCTTTGATTAAGTCTTTCTGTCTTTTATTAAGTTTTCCTTCTAAGATTCTACCATTCGCGATAGCAACAGAAGCCCTGCTTCCATCTGACAGTATAACGTGAAAATGCGGTTCTTTATGCTTTTGGATATCTCTTGGATACATCTTTATTCGTATATCCTCAAAACGAGCAAGTTCTCCCATATCTCAAGCACCAGTCTTTTTCTGAATATATCATATTATATTATACTATAGTTTTTCAATTCTGTATTCAGTTTTCACCTGCGCGACCTTCCTGTCTGGATGGACGGGTTCCACGTGCGCCGCATGTCGTCTGACTTCCGTCCTGGAACATGATTAATGAGATGGGAATCCTCACACTTTTCTTGGCGTGCAACGGACTATGCAGAGGAATTGTTTGTGTTTTACAGAATATTTAAAGCAAGACAGGTTTATTTTAACCAAGTCCGCATTTAACTTACCATTCGGGAGGAGGCATGTTTTATGATTTTAACGACCACCCCGAATATTGAGGGGAAGCCAATTCAAGAGTATCTGGGGATTGTTACCGGGGAGGCCATCATGGGCGCCAATATCGTGCGGGATTTTTTCGCCACGGTGACGGACATCGTCGGCGGCCGCTCGGGGGCGTACGAGCAGAAGCTTTCCCAAGCCCGGCAGGTTGCGCTCAAAGAGATGGCGGAGGAGGCAAAACGCCTGGGAGCCAACGCCGTAATCGGGATCGATCTCGACTATGAAGTGGTCAGGGAAGGAATGCTGATGGTTACAACCAGCGGCACGGCGGTTAAGATTTGATCCGGATACTTGCGCCGGTAATACGTTCACTATGCCGGCCAGTTACTATTCAAAATGACAGGGAGTGAAATGAGATTAAGAAAAGGGTGAGCTAACGAAGATGGAAAACGAAGAATTAATTGCTTACTGCGGGCTTTACTGCGGTGATTGCTTGAATTACAAAGGAGAAATTGCCGATTTGGCCAGGGATTTGCGCAAAAAGTTGCGAGAAGCAAAGTTTGACCGGGTTTCGCAGGGGTTGGCCAAATTCTTCAAGGAATTTGCGGCCTACGCGCAGTGTTACGAAGTTTTAGGCGCGATGGTCAGGCTGCGCTGCAAGAGAACCTGCCGGAATGGGGGCGGCCCACCCGCCTGCAAGATCAGGAACTGCTGCCAAAAGAAAAATATCCAAGGCTGCTGGGCATGCGAAGAATTTGCGACCTGTGCGAAGCTGGACTTTCTTAAGCCTGTTCACGGGGATGCCCACCTGAAAAATCTCGACAGGCTTAAAAAACAGGGAATTGATAAGTTTTTGGCTGGTAAGAGGCTTTGGTAAATAAAAGTAGCATGGGTAATGATTCCTTTGTCATAAACGGCCTCATGCTGTGGCTGGTTAGTTTGCTGGTGAAAGGATTTGTAATCCAGAACTTCATAGTTGCTGTTATTGCTGCTTTTATCCTGATGGTCATCAGCTCTGTGATCAGCTTTTTTGTGAAGGAATAGTACTATAATTCTTAATTATCGTGTGTGACCCGGGCGTCGCCCGTAACGGGAACAACATCCCCTAAAAAGCGCGGCTTAACGTTTGCCAGCACGCAGAAAAAGTCTTTGACCCGGGCGGGAATTTCCCTTGCGTAGTATTGCTCCACGCCTGTGTAACGGTACTTGTCCGCCGACACTCCTACGGCGTTGAGTCCTAAAGAGCGGGCGATGTAGAGGGCCCGGGGCAGGTGAAACTCCTGGGTGACCACAACGGCCGCCTGCGCTCCGCGCAGTTGCTCCGGGGCGGCGATATATTTTTTCCCCACGGTGAGAACATACAAGTTGACCAGGACTGCGGCAAGAATGAGAATAAGTGCCGTTCCGGCTATTCTTGTCATATCTTCGCCTGCCTGCGGTATTTGTAATCCGGTATAATGTAAAGAGGAATTCCTTTTGCTTGAATTCCGCAGATGGCTGTGCTATAATATTGACAGAATAATGGCTAAAGAGGTGGAAAATATGAGCCGGCAAGATAATATCATTACAAATATTAAGCCTTCTACTGCAATTCGGCACGATTATAATTCATTTTCCAAACTGTGCCATGAGACACAGGCGCCTGTTGTGGTGACTAAAAACGGCGAAGCTGATCTGGTAGTAATGAGCTGCGAAGCCTATCAGAGAATGATAGCACGCCAACGGTTGGGGCGGATGTTGTCGGAGGTTGACCGTGAAATCGCCGCAGATACGCCTATGCGGGATTTTGAGGACACGTTTGCAGCGATAAAAAAGAGAATAGACAATGCGTAAGAGAATCGTACTATCCGAATCCGCTTATTACGACATCGACAGCATTTTTGCCTACATCTCCCAGGACAGCAAGCAAGCAGCCGAGAAGTTGAGGTTGCGCATCTATGAGGGGATCAAGACGCTGCCAGGCTTTCCTGAGATGGGTCCGGTCATTCCCGAAGAAGACGCACCCGGTGCGCAACGTGGATACAGGCGTATTGTAGTAAACCCGTACATTGTCTTTTACAGGGTGTTGGAGGATCGCATTGTAATCGCCAGAGTACTGCACGGACGGCAAAACTGGTTGCAATCCCTGTTCGGTATCCCCGACGAAGAATAACAGCACACAATAAAATAATATATGAAGCACAGTTTCATGATGATACAGACCAACGAATTGCTGACAGGAAGTTCCCTTCCAGGTTAATCTCAGGGAGGCAGGGTAAAATTATGACACGATTTGATCCATATCGGCCACATTAGTTGATGGCTCAGAGGACATGTTGCATAAAGCTAAAGAAAGGTTGGCTGGCTTTAGAGATATCCGTTTTATCAAGGCAAGCTTTCAGGAGCTATTGTCTGCGGATATTCAACTTCCTGATTTTGGTTTTACTGTCTCTTCGCTTGCTATTCACCATCTAACGATGAGCGAGAAGAAATCTTTCTTTAATTATATATATTCCCGCTTGGACAAGGGGGGATATTTTGTAAACATTGATGTGATCCTTTCGCCGACAGAAGCCCTTGAGGGGTGGTATTTAAAATTATGGCAGGAATGGATAATTGAGAAAAAAACTGTGTTGGAGTTGGAAGGGGATTACAGCTATATCATCCGCAATTATCAAGAAAGCAACCATTATAATAAGCTTGATACATTAACCGACCAGTTGAATGCTCTGCGAGAGGCCGGGTTTAAAGATGTGGATTGTTTCTATAAATATGGAGTATTTTCAATGTATGGTGGTAAGAAATAGTTAAGACAAGATAATAAACAGGGGGGGCACGGCATGAGACAGTTCCTTATTACACCGGCGGCAGGAAAGCGCCTGATCGGCAAGGCGATGGCGGCGCATCCTGAAATACGAAGAGCTCTTGACGGCGGGACCATTGTAATCGTGGCGGGCACAACAAATGGCTACGTGGCCGAGGAAATACTTTCGACTATTGGAGGCACTGGGGACTTTACACGGAACCGGTTCTTTCGTGGTGTCACTCTTCCGCCTTCCCGCCCCACGACTGATACCGGGCGGCTGCCGGATGAAAGCGGATTTCCCGGTGACGTAGTTATCACCAATGGGGGCTGGCAGAAGGGCAAAACCATTTTTGATGTTGTGGATGGTCTGAAGGAAGGCGATATTATCCTGAAGGGTGCAAACGCTCTCGATCTGAATCGAAAACGGGCGGCTATCTATATTGGTGATCCCAAAGGGGGGACAACCGCTGTCGCGTTGCAGGCCGTGGCCGGCCGTCGCGTGCGTTTGATTTTGCCCGTCGGGCTGGAGAAGCGCATTTCCGGTGACCTTGACGGTTTGGCCGGAAAATTGAATACGCCGGGGGCGCGTGGTCCACGGCTCCTTCCCGTACCAGGCCGTGTATTTACAGAGATTGACGCCATCGCCCTGTTGACCGGCGCAGCGGCGGAACTGGTTGCAGGCGGCGGTGTTTGCGGGGCCGAGGGTAGCGTCTGGCTGGCTGTGAGCGGGGAACCGGAACAGGAAGAAGCAGCCGAAAATCTCCTGCGCTCATTATCAGATGAACCGCCGTTTTTCTCCAGATAAATTATTAATTTATGATTAGAATTATTTTGCGGCAGCCGGTCAGGAAGAAATGATTCGTGAGAAAACAGGGCGCAAGATCAGTATCTTGGTTGCCCTTTTTGTTCTTCGTAAAACTGTCCCGCGCCTGCTTCCTTCATCCGGTCGTTCATCTTGCGCCACCTGGCCAGCAGTTCCGGGTCGTACTTGTTTCTTTCGCAGGGGTACTCGTCGCACTGAAAACAAAAATCCACCCCTTTTTCCTTAAAGCAGTTCCTCGCCGAACAAAGGGGAAACTGCCCGCCGCCCGCCCGGCAGCCCGAACAACTGCCCTGGGTGAAAAAGATCAGTACATCCTTAAATTCCGGATAATTCTTCAGGGCCGGCACAAACCCGGCCAGCCGGGCGGCCACTTTTTCAAAGTTGCCCAGGGCGTTTAGCAGTTCTGCGCTTAATTTTTTTATTTCCCCTTCTCTATACGAAGAGCACCTGGAGCAGTCAAGGCCGCACGGCGCCAGTTTCTTTAAAACAGCCTGATAGTCCGTCATTTAATCTCCCCCTTATTAATATGCCGGCGACATGCCGGGTCCGGTCGTGATGGAAGCTGAAATATGTTTGGGTTTGGTATTATGCATTTGCCTTTGTTTTCCTCCCGGGTTATTAAAATTTTTCCTGTAATGGAATCCAGCAGGAATTTAGAGCGCCTGTATTGAAAAGATATCTGAAGCATGTTTGCATGAAAGTGTTCAATTGCTTTTTAAGAAACATTATTCTTTAGGGGAGGGTTAACGGTGGAGCGAGACGGCGCTCGAAGCGAAGGAAGAGGAGCGGGGCGCGGGGAATTCCGGCAACAGTTGTTGAACCCGCGCCGGCGGGAACCTGGCCGCCGCTGCGGGTTACTTCCGGGAATCCCGCTGAAAGTATTCCTGTGCGGACTGGTTTTTCTGCTGTTTATGATACCGGGCGTCGGTTGTACTAATTTTGCCTGGAAAAATTCCAGGGATGACACGGGAAAGAATAATCAGCCGCCGGCTGTCCGGGTGGCAGATTTTGCCTTCTATGAAGAGGCGCCGGTTAACATCACTCCGGCCGTAAAACCCTATAAGGTTGCCGCGGGCCTGGGCAATATCACCAACAAGGAGATGTTCGAGCTTTCCGAAGCGGCCCGGAGCCTTTTAATTGAAAACGGCTTTGTGGTTGTGCCGGGCAAATACCCGCACAGGGAATTTTTTGGGCTTTATGAGATGAACCGGTACGAACCGGTCCCTCTTTTTGTCACCACCGATTCGCTACTCCACAATTATCACTTGTTCTTGGACCACCTGCTGAGGGTAATCGAAACGGAGAAACTGGCCCCGGAGCTGAAGGAACTTAACCGGGCCATGCTTTCCCGGGTGCAAAGCCAGTACGCCGAACTGAAAGGCACCGGCTGGGAAAACGCCGCTAAAAGAAATGCCGGCTTTTTTGCCGTGGCGGTAAAACTGATGGAACCCGCCGCAGCCATGCCGGCGCCGGTCAGAAATGAAGTGGCGGCGGAACTGGCCCTGATTGAGAAGCACGAAGGCGTCAGCGTTTCCCCGGTAATGAACACCGGCGGCTCAGACCGGCTGAACGCCTCCCTGGAGGACTATTCACAGTACCTGCCCCGCGGGCATTACGACGGGTCGGACCTGCTCAAGGCATATTTTAAAACTATGATGTGGTACGGCCGGCAGACCTTTCGCTTAAAGAACGAGGATGAGACGAAGTCCGCCGTGCTGATTGCCCTGGCCCTGGCTCAGGAAGAAAACCGGCAGCGATGGGATGGAATCTACGCGCCCACCTCTTTTTTGGCAGGAAGGAGCGACGATATTACCTGTGCGCAACTTCAGGAACCGCTTGCAAAAATCTACGGGCAGCAGTTCGATCTGCAGACAGTGGTTTCTAATGAGGAAAAATGGAACGCTTTCCGGGAAGCGGCCGGGAAATTACTGCCGCCGGCCATAAACTCCATGCCCGTTTTTGATGAAACGGCCCAGTCCGACCGGGAAAAGGAAATCAAGGGCCTGCGGTTCATGGGGCAGCGGTTTACCATCGATGCGTCTATTTTCCAGCGGCTGGTCTACCGGGAGGTGAAGGAAAACAGCCGGGGCGAGAGAAGAATGCTGCCCAAAGCCCTGGACGTTCCCGCCGCCATGGGTTCAGCGGAAGCTTATGCTATTTTGGAATCAATGGGGGAAACGGACTACCGGGACTACCCGGAAAACATGGCAAAAATCAAAACCCACATTGCCGGGCTGGGTAAGGAGACCTGGGTTCAAAACTTGTACTGGGGCTGGCTCCACACACTTTTGCCCTTAATTCAGGAAAAGCCCGCCGGGTACCCGTCCTTTATGCGCAATGCGGCCTGGACCAGGAAAGAGCTGAACACCTTCCTGGGCAGTTGGACGGAATTGAAGCACGACACCATTTTGTACGCCAAACAAGTATACGCGGAAGCCGGCGGCGGGGGGGAGAACATAGACGACCGCGGTTATGTGGAGCCCAACCCTTCTGTTTACGCCCGTCTGGCCGCCCTGGCGAGGATGACCGGGGAGGGCCTTAAGGCGAGGGGGTTGTTAAACGAACGGGACGGGGCGAGCCTGGAGAGGCTGGAGAAACTGGCCCTCGACCTGAAATCGATCTCCGAGAAGGAGTTGACCAATACTCCATTGACTGACCGGGAATATGAATTGATCCGTTCCTACGGCGCCAGCCTGGAGCATTTCTGGCTGGAAGCCCTGCGGGACGAAGGGGTCGACCACCGTTCCGCCGTAGACGACCGGCCGGCGGCGCTGGTAGCCGACGTAGCCACCAATCCCAGCGGCGGCCTGGTTTTGGAAGAGGCGACGGGCCATATTTTGGAGATTTATGCAGTGGTCCCCGTGGACGGAAAGTTGCGGATTGCCGTCGGCGGCGTTTACTCTTACTACGAGTTTCCCTGGCCGCTTAACGACCGGTTGACCGATAAGAAATGGCATAAAATGCTGGATGAGGGTCAGGCGCCTCCATTGCCGGAATGGACCGGTGCCTTTGTCGCCCGGTAAAAGACGATGACCGGCCGCAGGGAGCCGGGACCGGCCGGAAGCCGGCCATTCCTTCGCATCACAGCTTTAGTTGCGATTTTGGTTGTTGTTGCCGGGTGCCGGGGATGCTCCGCCTGGCCGGGCCGGCCGGCGGGAACCGCGGCAGACCGTTCCGCCGCCGAAGATTTCGCAGATTTTAGGAAAGAAAAACTGGAATTACGGGTCTGCGACCCACGGGCCGGGTCAAACCTGATCAAAAACGCGTATTTTGACCTGGACGGTGACGGCGTGGATGAAATCTATTCTTTGCAGGAAGGAAAGTTGGGGATCAAAACCGGTTTACGGACAATCTGGCAGTCGCCGGATGAGTGGTGGGTGGATGACTTTCTTTTGGGCGATGCCGGTAACGACGGCATCCCTGATTTAAACCTCCTGGTCTGGAAGGCGGGCAGTTTTGGGCATCACAAGCCGTTTTGGATTACGGAAGAAGATAAAAGCATCAAAAACCATCTCTTTATTTTCAACCTGGTTCACGGAGCCGTCAAGCCGGTTTGGCAGTCTTCGAATCTGGACCGGCCGAACTACGGGATAGACCTTGAAGACATTGATGGAGACGGCAAAAACGAGCTTGTCGCCACCGAGGGCGATTACGCCGATCCCGGAGTGAGACAGGTGAGTGTCTGGCGGTGGAACGGCTGGGGATTTTCCAGGCTTTCCGGCGATGATTAGCTGGAAGCTGAAAACCTCATTTATTTTGTATGCAGAAGTGACAAATTTTTGCTTGCAGGAAAACCCCGCCATGGTGTTTAATAATTCTATACCCGACGAACAGGAGGACTCACTCATGCCCGATAATAATGAATTGATTGATATGCTCCGCGCCGTTATTCGGGAGGAAATGCAGTCAGTCCGGCAGGAGGTCCGGGCTGTCGTACAGGAAGAATTAAAGCCTGTTCGTCAGGAACTGCAGCAGGTTAACACCTGCCTTGACACCCTGGAAGCGGGGCAGGCTGAATTAAGGAATGACGTACAAGAGCTAAGAGCAGGGCAACAGGAATTAAAGAAAGGTCAGGCTTCCATTGAAGCCGCTCTCAATGATTTAAGGACTATCAACCGGCGGACACATAAAGAAGTTTTTAGCCAGCTTAATGCAATTTGGGACGACATTAAGCTCCTTTCTTCTAACAAGGATACCCGTTTAAATGAGCGGCGGCTTTAACCACCCGGTTCCAGGTGGTATAAACTGAAAAAACTTTTACTTTCTTGGTCCGGGTAAATTTATCTATGGCCTCCTGGGGTATCTTCCTATCTCATTCTTTAAATAACTCAATTTATCAGCCTATCCCCATTACGCCGATTGAGTAATGCCATTTCGATTATTTTATAAACCGGTGAAAACCCGCAAACCCTTGGTATTACTGGAGGAGAGAAGTGGGAATCGAACCCGACCCCGGCCGGTTCTGCCGGCCGGCCAGCGGGTTTGCGGCCCGTGGGGGGCGCCAGCCCCGTTCTCTCCATTTGTAAGGCTTTCTTCTTTATTAACCCCCTCCAAGTTGTTCACATTTCCCTCTCGTTTTTCTCCAGCAGGTTTGTTTAACCGGTTACTTCGATTCCCGTCTGACCGGCGGTGACTTTTCCGATTACGGCGGCGTCTTTTATGCCTGCGGCGTGCAGGCGTTCCAGGAGCGGGCCGGCGTTTGCGGCCGGTACTGAAAAAAGGAGGCCGCCGGAGGTTTGCGGATCGAAGAATATAGCACGGGTATTTTCGTCTACATCCCCCGCAAAAGCCACATTGCTGCTCAGATAATCCCGGTTGGCATATGCCCCGCCCGGAATAATGCCGTTTGCCGCCAGTTCCTGCACTCCCGCCAGTATGGGTATGGCGCCGGCGGAAAAAATTATCTTTATGCTGCCGGCGGCAGCCATTTCGTAAGCGTGGCCCAAGAGTCCGAAGCCCGTGATATCGGTACAGGCGTTGATCTCTGCCGTCCGGGCTGTTTCGGCGGCATTCCGGTTCAAGGTGGACATGACTTCTACCGCCTTGTCCACCAGATCCTGCGACGCCAGCCCGGCTTTAATGGCGGTGGCGGCGATGCCCGTTCCCAGCGGCTTGGTGAGAATCAGCGCGTCGCCCGGCCTGGCTCCCCGGTTGGTCCATACATTTTGCGGGTGGACGATACCGGTTACCGAAAGGCCGTATTTGGGTTCCCGGTCTTCCACGCTGTGACCGCCGACCAGCACGGCTCCGGCCTCGGCAATTTTATCCGCGCCGCCCCGGATAATTTCTTTTAAAATGGCCAGGGGGAGCGTTCTGGCCGGGAAGCAGACTATATTCATGGCCGTAAGGGGCTGCCCGCCCATGGCGTATATATCGCTTAAAGCGTTAGCTGCCGCAATCTGGCCGAATACGTACGGGTCGTCTACGACCGGCGTAAAGAAGTCCATGGTCTGGATCAGCGCCGTTTCCGGCGTGAGCCTGTATACTCCGGCGTCATCGGAAGTTTCCAGCCCGACCAGGAGGTTTTCGTTTTTTGCCGCAGGGATATCTTTCAATATTTCCGCCAGGGTCCCCGGACCCACTTTGCTGGCTCACCCGGCGCTGCATGATAAACTGGTCAGTTTGACTATTTCTGAGTTCATATTGCACCTCCTGATTTTTCTTTATAAAATATTCTTTGGTGATAAATCTATTCCCTTTATAGCTACTATAAAAGTTTTTAATTAATGCTGTCAAGTGGATTCAGGATTTTTATGACTTTTATGATCGAAGGCGTTCTCATTCTGCTGCCGGCGCCGTTTGCGGCAATTAATTTTTAACGGCCGGATTTTTGTGGTAAAGTATATAAGTAATTACTTTCGACAAGGGGAGAGGCTGTGTTTGTACTTACCGTTATCGCTGTTTTTTTGGCTGACCAGTTTTCTAAAGCAATAATCCGGTCGCTCATGTATCAGGGGGAGTCTATTCCGGTATTGCCGCCGGTATTCTACCTGACTTACATTTTAAATCCCGGGGCGGCCTTCGGCATTTTAGCCGACCAGAAAATACTCTTTATTGTAATAGCGGTGCTGGCGATTGGGGGCGTTCTGATTGGTTACCGGCAATTGCCGCCCGGCCGTATCCTGCTGCAACTGGGGCTTGGCCTGGCGGTGGGGGGGG
>JAGUVT010000121.1 GCA_020062745.1 Deltaproteobacteria bacterium | reverse complement strand
ATGAGGTGACCGAACCTTTTTTAGGCCTTTTCCGGCGGGTTATACCTCCTTTGGGAATGTTCGATTTGTCTCCTATTGTGGCCTTTTTTGTTTTGCAGATAATAAGGCAGTTGGTGAACAGAATATTATTCTCGTTCTTTTAATTTCTGTTTAGAGCCGGGTTATCGTTAACTCTTTGGAGGTGTGCTGACTGTGTTAACTCCTCTTGACATCCAAAAAAAGGAATTTCGCCGTGCTTTCCGGGGCTACAATGAAGAAGAAGTGGACTCCTTTTTGGACCGGGTGGTTGAGGATTACGAAAATCTTTTGAAAGAGAACCAGAAGCTGCAGGAGTGTCTGGCCGAATCTGACAACCAGATGAGCCGGTACCGGGAATTAGAAGACGTTCTTAAGAACACCATGATCATGGCCCAAAAAAGTGCCGAAGATTTGCGGCAGAATGCTGAGAAAGAAGCCCAGATGGCGTTACAGGAGGCTCAACTTCAGGCAAGACAGATATTACAAAAGGCCGAGCAGGAAGCTTCAATTATGGTTCAGGAAGCAGACCGGCGGGCCGGGCGGATGATAGACGAGGCGGAAGACAGGGTAAAGGAAGTCCTGGCAGAATACCGTGAATTACTAAAGCAAGCCAGGGTTTTCCGGGTGCGTTTCCGCTCCTTCTTAGATGCTCAGATGAAACTTTTAGATGGTGAGGAGGAAGCGACTTCTATTGGAACAATAGTTGAAGCAGTTGAAGCGATAGAAGGAAGCGAAGAATTGGAAGAAGGAGAATCTCTGGCAACTCCGGCAGAAGATGATAACTTTTAGTACCCTAAATAAATCTGTTCAGACCAGGGACGTGGCGGGGTGCTTGATATACGGGAAGACAAGGAAGGGTCGGTTTTTAAAGTTCGCGTGCAGCCCAGGGCGTCCCGGAACGAACTGGCCGGTGTTTTCGAGGGGGCGCTGCGGGTGCGCCTGACCGCCCCGCCTGTGGAAGGGGCGGCCAACGAGGCCTGCCGGACTTTTCTGGCAGAACGGTTAGGCGTCCCGCGCTCAAGAGTGGAAGTGATCTCCGGCCACACCGGCCGCAATAAACTGGTGCGGGTGAGTAATGTCAACCGGGAACAGGTGCTGAAATTGCTGTCGAAAGAAAACGGTTAGATGATTTTTTTGATAACCCCTTATCCCCTTTCTACTTTGGTTTCAACCCCATGAACCTGGCGATAATGTTGCGCTGAATCTGCGAGGTGCCGGCAGTAACGGTGGTGATGCGGGCGTCCCGGAAGTACCGCTGCATGTTGTATTCCATCATGTAGCCGTAACCGCCCAGAATCTGCATTCCTATACTGGCAGCTTTGACAAAAGTCTCGGAGCCGAAAAGCTTGGCCATGGAGACTTCTTTCAGGCAGGGTATGCCTTTGGTGAGCATCCAGGCAGCCCGGTAGGTAAGGAGCCTTGCCGCTTCAACTTCGGTCTGCATGTCTGCCAGCATGTGGGCTATGGCCTGGAAGTTGCCTATCGGCCGGCCGAATTGGACTCTTTCTTTAGCGTACTGGAGCGCTTCGTCGACGACGGTCTGGGCGTTGCCTACATAAGCGGCGCAGGTAAAGAGGCGCTCGAATTCGAGGCCGGATGTCAGTACTTCCCAGCCGCCGTTTAGGGGACCGAGGAGCCGGTCCTTGCTTACTTTAACATCGGTAAAGAAAATTTCGTTGGTGCCGATGATCCGCCGCCCGAGGGTATCCAGGCGCCTGATTTCCACCCCTGGCGCATCCGAGTCAACCAGGAGTATGCTTGTTCCCTTGTGATGGGAAACATTGAGATCGGTGCGGCAGGCAAGAGTGATAATGTTGTTCCGGGCATGAGCGCCGGTGGAAAAAACTTTCTGGCCGTTGATTATAAAGTAGTCGCTTTCCTGTGCGGCCGTGGTTTTGATGCCCCCGGCGTCGGAGCCGGCATCCGGTTCGGTTACGGAAATGGAGAGCCTGATTTCGCCTTTGATTACTTTTGGAATGTAATATCTTTTTTGCTCCTCGGTTCCATGGTGCAGAATGGTCAGGGCATTGAAAAGGGACAGTCCATAAACGCCGGCAATGTCATAGCCTTTCCGTCCCATCTCCTCGGCGACGATGATAAACTCAAGCGGTGTACCGTTTGTGCCGCCGTATTCCTCCGGAAAGGGCAGGGCAAACAGGCCTATATCAATCATTTTTTCCTGCAGTTCGTAAGGGAAGGTTTTTTCCTCGTCCCACTTGCGCACGAGTTCGTTCGGGCATTCTTTTTCCAGAAACTTGCGTACGGTTTTACGAAGCAGTTCAATTTCTTCTGAAAATCCGAAATCCATAACTCATCCCTCCCTATTTGAGTTCTGACCCTATATTTCGCACCCTGCAGCAAATCCGCTGTGGATGGCTTCCAGTATTTTGGCGGCTTTCGTGCAGTCGCCGACGGTTTTAACCGGCAAATCGGC
Source organism: Deltaproteobacteria bacterium (assembly GCA_020062745.1). Taxonomy (GTDB): domain Bacteria; phylum Bacillota; class Desulfotomaculia; order Desulfotomaculales; family JAGUVT01; genus JAGUVT01. The sequence goes on along the minus strand of JAGUVT010000121.1, from coordinate 25,072 downwards.
CAGCGCCTCGGCCAACTCTTGGTCAGGCTTCATACCTGCCGCCAGCACGATGCTATCCGCTTCGACGTCCTGTGTTTCCCCGTCTTTTCTTATGGTCACGCCGGATTTGTTTATGCCGACGACTTCCGCCGAGGTTATTACCGATGCCTTTTCTTTTACTCTTTTTACGGTAACCCATCTCGTGGTGGGACCGATGTCGGCGGCAATTTTGCCGAGCATTTCAATTAGAGTCACCTCTTTGCCCGCATCGGCCAGGAACTCGGCTGTCTCGCAGCCGATCAGGCCGCCGCCGACAACCACCACCTTTTCTCCCGTTTTTGCCTTGCCGTTCAGAACATCTACGGCGGTAAGCACATTCTCCCCGTTTACTCCCGGAATGTTCGGTACCAGCGGGACGGCGCCGGCAGCGATGATTACCTCGTCGGCCTTTTCCTCCCGGATACCGTCCGGTGTTACCTTTTTGTTCAGAACCACTTTTACGCCGAGTTTTTCCATCTGGCGGCTCAAGTAACCGGTGAGATTGGCAATCTCTTTCTTATAAGGCGGCACGGCGGCCGGAATCAGGTTGCCGCCCAGTTTGTCTTTTTCTTCCCAGAGGGTTACGTTATGGCCGCGGCTGGCGGCGACTCTCGCCGCTTCCATCCCGGCCGGCCCGCCGCCGACTATGAGCACTTTTTTGGGCGGCGACGCTTTTGGAACTGCCTCGCCTTCCCGGCCCAGTTGGGCGTTTACCGAACAAACCACGGTCAGCCCCGGTTTGATCATGCTCATCATCACGCTGTCGAAGCACTGGCAGCATGCCGTGCACATCCTGATATCTTTTAAGTCACCGTTTAGCGCCTTGTCCGGGAAATGCGGGTCGGCCAGGAAGGCCCTGCCCATGGCTACCAGGTCCGCCCTTCCTTCGGCGATTATTTTATCGGCCAGTTCCACGTCGTTGATCCTTCCCACGGCGATGACCGGAATGCTCAAGACTTCCTTCATGGCCTCGGCGAGGTGCACAAAGGCGCCCCGTTCCACGCAGGCCGGGAGCATGGCTACGGGCGATTCGTGCCAGCCGGCCCAGGCGTGAAAAACGCTGGCCCCGGCTTTTTCCACCGCTCTGGCAATTTCCTTAGAGTCTTCAATGGTAGTGCCGCCGGGGAGGTATTCGCTAACGCTGTGCTTAAAGGATACGGGGAAGGACGGGCCGGTTTTCCGGCGAATGTTTTCGATGATTGAGACGGCGAAGGCTGCCCGTTCGGCGGCGGTTTCACCGCCGAATTTATCTTTGCGTTTGTTGGTGAGGGGTGATAAAAACTGGCTGATTAAATAACCGGTGCAACCCATCAATTCTACGGCGTCGAAGCCTGCTTCCCACGCCCGCCGGGCAGCGTCGCCGAACTTTTCAATCAGCATTTCCACTTCTTCGGTGGTCAGTTCCCGCGGGGTTACTTTGGTATAAGCCGAAGGGATGGGCGAAGGAGCTACCGGCTGTTTTAATTTCTTTGCCCGGGAGTACCGGCCGCCGTGCACCAGTTGCAGGGAGACCCCGGCGCCGTGGGCTTTTATGACGCCGGCCAGTTTGCTCAGTTTCGGGATGTACCTGTCGTCGTCGAGCACCAGGTCGAATTCGGCCAGCTTGCCCGTGGCGGAGTCCACGCAGGTGGCCTCGACGGTGATCAGGCCGGCGCCGCCTTTGGCCCGCTCGGCGTAGTAGTCGATCATCCTTTGGGTCACGAAGCCTTCCGGGTCACCGAAACCGGTGCCCATGGGAGCCATCACGATCCGGTTTTTAAGCTCCAAGCCGCCTATTTTTACAGGGGTGAATAAACTGCTTAATTTTGTCATCCGGCCAGGCCTCCTTAATCCAAAGTAAATTCCCAACTGCACCAGAGGTTGTCCGGGTGCTTGTCGGGGGGACAGAGCAGGCACTTGAGTTTGAAGCGCGGGTTTATTTCCCTGGCGAATTCCTCGAAGAGGGCTATGCCGACCGGCTTGCAGGCGAACTCGCCCCGGTTGCTTCTTATTCTGGCCTTCTGCGGGCGACAGTCGGTGACGTTGAAAATAACTTTATCACCGGCTGTTTCCGGAATTTCATACTCGATGCCCATGGCCCGGGACCATACCTGAAAATTGAGGGCTTTGGCCAGGGCTCCCAAATCATCGCCGTCGATGGCCAGCGTTTTCTTGATTCTCCTTGCCTCTATGGAGCCGTACCGTCGCCATGCTTCGGTATCAATGCGGATGGCTTCCTCCAGGCCGAATTTTTCTTCCACGCAGGTGAACCACAGGCCGTCGATGGTCAGGGCGTTGCCGGCAAACATGTTTATGATCTCTACCAGCGTTTCTTTCGGCAATTCTTCCAGCTTTACTTTCATTAATTTCTCGCCTCCTGGAAAGTCTTTGTGAGACTATTTCGACCTTTTTGGGGTAATTCCTTTTTTGTATTGATACCAGCTAACAATACACCAGCATGGCCATAATATGAAAATCTAAGATCTGGCGAGTTATCTTTAGAAAATGTAAGATTATGGGGAGGGTAAAAAAACACCCCATTTTAGAGTATTTACAAAACCGCATGGCTGTTTTATGCTTCAATGGGAAAAGGTAAATTTAAGAAAAGGAGGCAGTAAGTAGATGACCATAACGGCGAGCAAGCAGCAAGCGCCGCATTGCCATAGTCCTCCCGGAGGCGGACAAAAAAAGAGGGCAGACCGTAGTAAATTAAAGCTCAAGTTTATAAGGCCTGCCCCCACTTATTAAGCGTTCTTTTAAGCAATTGGTATGATTATTACACCATGGAAATAAACAATATTTATGATCGACATATATCAGCTGTAAGCGGATACACAACCTTGCCAACAGGCACCTCAGGGGCTAACAGCAAATCCGTCAGTGGCTTTGGTCGATATTACCAAGACAGTTCTTAAAAACCAGATGGAAAAAGAGAACCCAAACTATCGAGTAATTGTTAAGGTTCCGCACGTCTACTACGAATATCAGGCGTTGTAACTTGGAGGGCACTTGTTTGAAACCAAACTTTACTATGATTGTTACGGGATTAATCGCAATAGGGACCGGTTTACCATTCACTGTTCAGGCTTATGGCCCAACTGAATCTGAAGTAACATTATGGAGCCAGGTGATTTTGTTTTCAGGATTTTGTTCACTGATTATTGGTGTGCTGCCACGAAACCTGTTAAAGCACCTAAGAACAGCAACACTTCTAGGATATGGTCTATTAGCTACAGCTCAAATCCCCCCAATTATCTTATGGTTTTTGTTCAACGGTCAACCAATGCCTGACAATATTCCGCCTACGAACTTTACAGTCAACTGGATATACTCCATTCCTCATATGTTGTTATTAGGAGCCAGTTTAAGGTGCGGGCAGCTTTTGTATAAGGTTAATTCTGGGGGATAACTCGATGAATTCTACGGATAACTCATAGTTTGGTGAAAAGGGGCTGCTCTCTGCTTTTTTTGAGATGGCCCCTTTTCTTCAAAAATTCGGGGACACCATACATAATTTCTGAGACGACAACAAACTGCGGAAACGCCTCGACAGGCCGCCCTTTGGGAAGTGAAGATTTTAAAGGCTTTCGTCAAAGAAACTTGGCCGCATACTAAATTCCCTCAGGGCCGGTCCGAGGATATTACCAGGCACCGGGAAAAATTAAGTATTGTGCCCCCATAATTCTGTCCCCATAATTCCATAATTCACCTGGGTATTGCATATAGGGTGAAAATCCCGAATGGCGAGGGCGATAGTAGATTTACTGTTCATCATTTGGGGGTTGCTGTAAATTAGATTCGTTACTTTTATCGTCATTATCAATATTATCAATATTAGGTATAGATTCGGTTGTCGTTGAGAGTTTCACATCGCCCGGGTAATTAGTTATAAGAACATCGTTAAACACAGAGGCTGCAACAGCATTGAAATTTCCGTAAAAATCCGATAAATCATCATTCCAAAACTGTACAACCTCCTTCTTTATGACAAGTACCGCCTGGCCGATAGTCTTGGCCATGGGTGGCGGCAGCTTGCCCCGGGTATCAATTACTCCTTTATAGTATTTATTACTTTTTAGCGCGGTCTTAACTGTTTTAATAACTGCCTTCACAGGGTCGGCATCTACGCACAGTTCGCCGTCAATTTTTTCACCGAAAATGCAAAATACACGGACGTATACATTTATATTTCCCATATTATAAATAGGTTTCAGTATTGCGGCCAGGGCGCGGGCCTTGGAGCAACCCATTACAAGTATGTCAATATAATAGTTTTCGCCTTCTTGATACATCTCCTTAACGTAGACAAAAGGGTCTTTTCCGATGGTCTCCAAGATTTTCCTATAAAGTGTCCACCATGGCGGTGAGAGCCGCATGTTGTTATCGGTATCCATAACAAGAACCCCCTTCTTCTATTTTATGCATATATTGGAATAATATGCTAGCTATAGCTAACATGTGACATAATATGCCAGAGAATTTGCACTTTAAACCTTGAAACAATGAGAAAAATTGCGATGTCAACACTGTCAAGGGACCTCTCCCTGTGTCCCCATAATTCTCGCATAATTCTTGGCCAATGGGGTTAGCAGGGGAGATTCGGGGGACACCATACATAATTTCCAAGACGGCAACAAACTGAAAAAAACGCCTCGACAGGCCGACCTTGGAAAGTGAAGGTTTTTAGCTTTCATCAAAAAAATTGGTTTTTATATTCGTTATCATTCGTAAAATACTACATTGAATTTATCGTATATGGTACATGGTTCTAAGGCATAAATTTGTGGTATACTTAAAGTATGAATATCTGATACCGGGTAGGAGGAGCGTTTAATGGTTTATGAAGTTATGCGGGTGACGGCCAAGGGACAGTTGACAATCCCCGTATCTTTAAGAAAAAAGTTAAATATAAACGAGGGTGATTACCTGCAAGTGTACATGGAAGAAAATGAGATCCGCCTGAAGAAGATGGAGCTGGTTCGTCCCTTAAGTGCGGAAGATCCCGTCTGGCGGCTGGTTGGAGCAGGAGCAAGCGGAAAAAAAGATATCTCCGTAAACCATGATCGTTATCTCGCCGAAGGAGAAATTAATCGTTGGAAAGAATAATGGTTGATACAAGCGCAATCTACGCGTTGCTGGACAGGTCGGATAACTTGCACAAACAATCCGTAACACTATTTAAAAAATTAAGCGTAAAACAGGCAGCGGTGGTAATCACAAATTTTATTGTTGCTGAGTGCCATGCCCTTCTTGCGAACAGATTAAGTCCGGAACTGGCGCGGGCCTGGTTAAAAGGGTTGTGCTGGCCGGTTGAACGAATTACCGGAGATGACGAAAATAAAGCCAAAGAGATTATCTTTACTTATCTTGACAAATCTTTTTCCTATACAGATGCTACTACTTTTGCAGTTATGGAGCGGCTTGGCATAACCAGCGTTTTGGCTTTTGATCAGCATTTTACCCAGTTTGGTTTTGCGCTGTATGGTGCGGACATGTTAATCTAACTCTTCCGGGAAATCTGGGGACAAAAGAGTATTTTGGGATGAGAAGTGAACTAATCAGGCAAATATTCTTGGTGGAGGAGAGGGACATGCTTGGGGAACTTGAGTGGCAGACAAGAAAAGAGAGGATTAACAAGAAGCTGGCCTCGCTGCCGCTTCCCTGGAATATAATCAGATACCGCGATGGGTTGGACACTTCCACCCTCCAATGCCACGCCGTGGAGGAATACCCTACGGCAAGCGGCCCGGCCGACTATGCCCTTTTTGTAAAAGGAAAGCTGTTGGGAATTATTGAGGGTAAAAGAGTAGCGGTAGGCCCGCAAAATGTTTTGGAACAGGCCAAGCGTTATTCGCGGGGCGCTTTTGACGGACCGGGAAACTGGCAGGGCTACCGGGTTCCTTTTTTATATGCAACTAACGGAGAAATAATTTATTTCCTCGATGTCCGGCAGGAAAAAAATATATCCAGAAAGATATCCGGTTTTCACACGCCAGATGCCCTTGAAGAATTTTACAAAAGCGATCAGGAAGGCGGCTTTGGATGGCTGAGAAGAAATCCTGTGGAGATAGGCGGGTTACGCCCCTATCAGAAGGAGGCCATAATTGCGACGGAGGCGGCGATTGCCCGCGGCAAAAGGGAGATACTTATTGCCATGGCCACCGGGACGGGAAAGACATTTACTACCACGGCCCTCATTTACCGCCTGCTGGAGTCGAAGGCAGCCAGGAGGATCTTGTTTCTGGTGGATCGCAGGGCCCTTGCCGCTCAGGCCGTCCGGGAATTCGCTTCCCTCAACACTTCCAAAGGCAATAAATTCAACCAGGAATACGAAGTTTACAGCCAGCGTTTTCGCCGGGATGATTTTGAGGAGCACGAGCCCTTTGATCCCAAGGTTTTACCGGCTGCCTACCTTACCTCACCAAAGCCGGCCCACACCTTTGTCTATGTGTCCACCATTCAGAGGATGGCTGTCAACCTGTTTGGCTGGGAGAATGCGTTTTCCCAGAGCATGAGTGATCCCGACGACGAAGCGGATGCGGAAAAGCTTGACATTCCCGTTCATGCCTTCGAGCTCATTATCGCCGACGAATGTCACCGCGGCTACACGGCCAAAGAAACCAGCGTCTGGCGCAATGTGCTGGAATACTTTGATGCGATAAAAATTGGTCTTACCGCCACTCCTGCCGCTCATACCCTGGCTCTCTTTAAAGAGGTGGTTTACCGTTATACCACTGAACAAGCCATTCTGGATGGATATTTGGTGGATTACGAGGCGGTGCGGGTCAAGTCGGATATAAGAATCAACGGAGTGTTTTTGAATGAAGGGGAACACGTAGGTTTTGTCGACACCGAAACAGGTAACATAATATACGACCACCTGGAAGATGAAAGGGAATTTTCCGCGGCGGAAGTTGAAGAAAGGATTACCGTGCCTGACAGCAACCGCAAAATCATCAAGGAAATTGCCGGGTATGCTTATAAGCACGAGCAGGAAGAGGGCCGTTTTCCCAAGATATTGATCTTTGCTGCCAACGACCTGCCGCATACGTCGCACGCCGACCAGATTGTGCAGATTTGCCGGGAGGAATTCGGACAGGGGGATGATTTTGTCCAGAAAATCACCGGAAATCCCAACGTTGACCGGCCGCTCCAAAAAATTCGCCAGTTCCGGAACCGGCCCAAACCGAAAATAGTAGTTACCGTAGATATGCTGAGTACCGGGGTGGACATCCCCGCGCTTGAATTTATTGTATTCTTAAGACCGGTTAAATCGCGCATCCTCTGGGTGCAGATGCTGGGCCGGGGGACGCGCCGCTGCCCGGAAATAAATAAAACTCATTTTACTATTTTTGACTGCTTTGACGGCACGCTGATTGATTATTTTAAAAACACAACCGATTTTTGCATTGAGCCGCCGCAAAAAGAACAGGTTCCCTTGCCCCGGATCATCGAAAATATTTATCAGAACATCGACCGTGAGTACAACGTTAAGGTTTTGATCAGGCGCTTGCGGCGCATTGAAAAAAACATGAGCGGGGAAGCCAGGGAAAAGTTTGCCGCATACATTCCCGACGGCGATATAGGCAGGTTTGCCGGGGAACTGCCGGAAAGGCTTAAGAACGACTTTACCGGGACTATGAAACTGCTGCGCGATAAGGACTTTCAGGACTTATTGCAGAATTACCCGCGGGCCAAGAGGGCTTTTCTGATCGGGTACGAGACGGAGGATGACGTTTCTTCGGAGGTTATGATCCATGCCGGAAGTGACTATCAGAAACCGGAGGACTACCTGGAGGCGTTTGCCCGGTTTGTGAAAGAAAACCCCGAACAGATCGAAGCCATAAAAATATTGCTGGAAAAGCCCGGGGAGTGGAATACCGGCGTATTGAACGAACTGCGGGTCAAACTGGCCCGCCACAAGTTTCCCGAAAAGGAACTGCAAAAAGCGCACCGGCTGGTTTATAGCAAAGCCGTTGCCGACATTATCTCCATGGTGAAACATGCGGCCAGGGAAGAAGAACCAATCCTTACTGCTGAAGAGAGGGTGGACCGGGCCGTGCAGAAAGTGACGGCCGGAAAGTCCTTTACCGGGTTGCAGTTGAAATGGATGAGCCTGATTCGTGAACATTTGATTCAGAATCTCACCATTGATGTGGCCGATTTTGGATCTGCCCCAATCTTTGAAAGGCACGGGGGGTTGGCCAGGGCCAGAAAAGTATTTAAAGATCAACTTGAGCCCCTGATCGGGGAAATTAATGGGGCAGTGGCAGCATAAGCGAGGGGAGAGAACCAATGTCCGATATAGTAAACAAATTGTGGGGCTTTTGCCATACCTTGCGCCACGACGGTATTGACTACGGCGATTATATCGAACAGCTTACTTACTTGCTTTTTTTAAAAATGGCGGATGAAAAAGGAATTGAAATTCCCAGGGATTGCGGCTGGAACAGTTTAAAACAAAGATCCGGCACGGAACTGACCGACTATTATACCGATGTGCTGCGCAATTTGCGGCAAGCGCCGGGGATTTTAGGTGATATTTTTACCCAGGCCACGTCCCGCTTCAACAATCCGGTGAACCTCAAACGCTTGATTGCCTTAATTGACGAAAATGAATGGTCGGCTATGGACGTGGATGTAAAGGGCGCCGTTTTTGAAGGCCTGCTGGAAAAGGCGGCCAGCGAGGGAAAAAAAGGGGCGGGCCAGTACTTTACCCCCCGGGTGCTCATAAAATCCATTGTCCGGGTGATGAAACCCGACCCCAGGGTGGCCCCGGATTTTACAATCTGCGACCCGGCCTGCGGAACCGGCGGCTTCCTGGTTTGCGCTTACGAATGGCTGATGGAAATTACCAGGGGCGCGCTGGATCGCAAGGATTTTCAACGGATTAAAGCCGCCACCTATTACGGACAGGACCTGGTTCCCCGCCCGCGCAGGCTGGCGCTGATGAATCTTTTCCTGCACGGGCTGGAGGCCAGAATCTACCTGGGAGATGCCATTTACGAGCCCGACCGCGGCGAAAGATATGATTGTATTCTTACGAATCCCCCGTTTGGCACTAAAGGAGCCAACCAGGGGCCGGAGCGGGATGATTTTACCATTGAAACCAGCAACAAACAGCTTAACTTTGTCCAGCAGGTAATGAATATTCTCAAGCCCGGCGGCCGCGCCGCCATAGTTTTGCCGGATAACTGCCTTTTTGAAGACAAGGCGGGCGAGGTTTTTGAGATCTTGATGCAGGACTGCAACCTGCACACGGTTTTAAGGCTGCCCCGGGGGACATTCACCCCTTACAGTCAGGGAATCAAGGCAAACGTCATCTTTTTTCAGAAAGGTTTGCCCACTGAAAGCGTCTGGATTTTCGATGCCCGCTCCAATGTGCCGGGGATAACCAAAAAAGAGCGACCTCTGACCGCTCAGCATTTTGCGGAGTTTGAACAATGTTACGGGGACAACCCCAACGGCCGAAGCCCGAGAACCGATCAGGGAAAAGAAGGGCGGTTCAGGAAGTTTCACTTAAGCGAGATAAAAGAACGGAACTATAAGCTGGACATTACCTGGCTTAAAGATGAAAGCCTGGAAGACGCCGGCGAACTGCCGGAACCACAAGATCTGGCCGCCGAAGCCATTGCCGAACTGGAGGCAGCGGTGGATGAATTGAAAGAAATCCTCCATTTGGTTGAGATGAATGGGGAGGATGGGGAATGAAAGACCTCCCGGAAAGCTGGACAATATGCATGCTTAACGAGCTTCTAGTTTCGTTGGAATCAGGTTCCCGTCCAAGGGGGGGTGTACAAGGAATTCGGGAAGGTATCCCAAGTATAGGTGGCGAGCATTTAACTTACAATGGTGGTTTTAATTTTAATTCCATCAAATTTGTTCCCCAGGATTTTGCAAACAAAATGTCCAAGGGACATATTAAAAAAAACGATGTGCTTATCGTTAAGGATGGAGCTACAACAGGGAAAACGGCATTTGTGGATGAGGACTTCCCCCATGAGAAAGCGGTAGTAAATGAACATGTCTTTATTTGTCGTACTACTGAGCTTATTTCGCCAAGGTTTTTGTTCAGATATTTAATTTCAGAGAAAGGTAAGAATGAGATTTTAAAAAATTTTCAGGGTTCGGCGCAAGGCGGGATTAATTCATCTTTTGTTTCTAATACTGAGGTTCCTCTGGCTCCCTTAAACGAACAGCGCCGCATTGTAGACAAGCTGGAGAAACTCCTGGCCAGGGTAAATAATTGTAAGAAACGCCTGGATACAATCCCCGGCCTTCTGAAACGTTTCCGGCAATCTGTACTTGCCGCCGCCTGTTCCGGCCGTCTTACCGCCGACTGGAGAGAAAGAAATCCGGATGTGGAACCGGTAGATAGGATATTGGAAGATATTCAGAAAAAAAGATTAACTCAAGCCAGTGCTACTGCGCAAAAACAAAAGATAAGGGATATATATTCATATCATGAGGAAGGAGATTCCGATTTATTTCCTAAAAATTGGCAATATGTTGCTCTAGATAAACTTTGCGAATCGTTTCAATATGGGACATCTAAAAAATCTATGTTGTCAGGGAAAGTACCAGTTTTAAGAATGGGTAACCTGCAAAACGGAGAAATTAGCTGGATTGATCTTGTTTACACTTCTGATGATGAGGAAATCGAGAAATATAAATTAGAACCAGGAGACGTTCTTTTCAATAGGACAAATAGCCCTGAACTGGTAGGGAAAACAAGTATTTATAGGGGAGAATATCCAGCTATTTTTGCCGGGTACCTTATTAAAATCAGCAATTATAAAACAGTGCTTAGTTCAGAGTATCTTAATTGCTGTTTGAATTCAATTTATGCTAAAGAATTTTTTTTAAGAGTTAAGACGGACGGAGTACACCAGTCTAATATTAATGCTCAAAAGCTTGGAAAGTTTGAAGTTCCTTTTTGTTCAAGAAGTGAGCAGCAAGAAATCGTCCGCCGGGTGGACGCCCTTTTTAAAATAGCCGATCAGATTGAGGCCCGCTATCAGAAAGCCAGGACTTATGTGGACAAGCTGACCCAGTCGATACTGGCCAAGGCCTTCCGGGGGGAACTGGTACCCCAGGACCCTGCTGACGAAACGGCATCCATCCTGCTGGAGCGGATTCGAGCGGAGCGGGCCGGGCGGGAGTTGGAATCTTTACAAAAAGGGAACAGCAGAAGAAAAAATCCGGCCAGGCAGCGGAAGAAGGCGGGTAAAACATGAAACGCATAGCCGAGATCCCCAAATTGGACCGGCCCCGGGAAAAGCTTTTACAAAAAGGCGCCGCGGCATTATCCGATATTGAATTGCTGGCCGTACTTTTGGGCAGCGGAACAAAAAAGCATGATGTCATGGCCGTGGCAGGACGGATCTTAAAGGTGCTGGATGCCGGCAATGAAAAACTCAGCATGGGAGAACTCCGGAAAATCGAAGGAGTGGGGCCGGCCAAAGCAGCCCTGGTTGCCGCCGCCATGGAATTTACCCGCCGCCGGATCAGGCCCGAGGGCATAAAAATTTCTTTCCCGGCGGACATTTTACCGTTAATCTGCCATTTTGCAGATCGCAAACAGGAGCACTTTCTTTGCATCTCTCTAAACGGCGCCAGCGAAGTAATTGCCAGCCGGGTCGTTTCAGTCGGGCTGGTAAATAAAACCCAGGTCCATCCCCGCGAGGTTTTTGCCGATCCCATAACCGACCGGGCCACAGCAATTATTATCGCCCATAACCACCCCGCCGGAGAATTAATCCCCAGCCAAGAAGACATTGAAATTACCCGCCGGCTCAAAGCCGCCGGAGAAACCCTCGGAATCCGGCTGGTCGACCACATCATTTTCAACCAGAAAGGCTACTACAGTTTTTTAGAGCACGGAGAAATATAAACACTTTTAGGTCTAAACTGTAAATTTCCAAAGACGATTAGGAAGGAAAAGTTTGTCTTGACTGTATTATACAAATCCCATAGAATAATTTAGCACCTATACATAATCAGAAAATGTCGAGATAACAACTCAATATTTTAATGTTGGGTGGAAAAACAAAATGGCCGACGGTAATCCCATAATCAATCTCGGAGATATTTCCAAACCAGGATGCTCCGGCAGCCCGCGTATCTTTTTTGTGATTCTAGAAACTAGATTTAAAGCTGCCTGCGGATTGCAAAGTTCCTGAGAAATGTAGCCTTTAATTTCTGCCAAATCATCTTTGGCTTTGGGCGAAATTTTCAGCTTATACATTCTCAATTCCCAGTTCTGATTCCACTTCCTCGATAGTCATCCATCCCTTTTCTTTTCCAGTCAGCTCTCCCTGGATAAGATGTGACATCAGCTTCAGCGAAGCCTTTAGTTTTTCATATTCGTTAATATCAACAATAGCAAATTTCCCTCTGCCATTTTTGGTTAAAAACACTGGTTGGCCTATGGTAATGTCACGCAGGACTTCATTGTAATTTCTTAAATCAGAGATGGGTTTGATATTTGGCATGGGTAACAGCTCCCTTCTTTGCTATTATTATATCGCTATCATTCGTAAAATACCACATTAAATTTATCGTAACATTGTGGCATGAGACTAAAATCCGTTCTTCATGGCATGGTCGGAAGCGAGGAGGTTTATAGAACGTTTTTTAGTAGCAGTTGACTCTCCTGAACCTTTTTTATATAATTGTAGTGTGAAAATGCCGTTGAACGGGAGAGTAAGCAGGCGGAGGGCCGTTTAAGAGAGCCTGGAAGAGGTGCGAGCCGGGTGCGGCGTCCTTGCTGAAAATCACCCGGGAGGCGCCTGCCGAAACCTTCGGGGGAGTAGGCCAGGACGGCAGCCGCCGTTACCGGCGTGGAGAGCGGCCGGCCTTGAGTCAGGGGCCGGACGGCAATAGGGTGGTACCGCGGGCAATTTCCCGTCCCTTTGGGGAGGGGTTTTTTATTTAAAATTTTAACGATAGGGTGAGGAGTTTTGGACTACAGTCAGACCTTGAATCTGCCTAGGACGGATTTCCCGATGCGGGCCAATTTGCCGGAGCGGGAGCCGGAGATCCTGCAGTTTTGGGAGGAGTTGGACATTTACGGCAGGGTGCGGGCGAAAAACGCCGGGCGGCCCAAGTTTATCCTGCACGACGGGCCTCCTTACGCCAACGGGCACATTCACCTGGGCCATACCCTGAACAAGATTTTGAAAGACATCGTGGTCAAGTTCCATTCCATGACCGGCTACGACGCCCCTTACGTGCCGGGATGGGATACGCACGGCCTGCCGATCGAGCAGCAGGCCATCAAGGCCCTGGGTTTGAACCGCCATGCCGTACACCTGGTGGAGTTCCGGCAGAAGTGCCGGGAGTACGCTCTCAAGTATGTGGATATTCAGCGGGAGGAGTTCAAGCGGCTGGGGGTGCGGGGCGACTGGGGAAAACCCTACCTGACTCTGATGCCGCACTTCGAGGCCAGGCAGATCGGCGTATTCGGCGAGATGGCCAAAAGAGGGTACATTTATAAAGGTTTAAAGCCGGTATACTGGTGCGCTTCCTGTGAAACCGCCCTGGCCGAGGCCGAGGTGGAGTATGCGGATAAGGAGTCCCCTTCCATCTACGTAAAGTTTCCGGTGACGGACAGCAAGGGCCTTTTTCCGGTTGAAGATGCTTATGTAGTAATCTGGACCACCACTCCCTGGACCCTGCCGGCCAACGTGGCCGTTGCCGTACATCCGGATTTTGAGTACGTGCTGGCAGCGGCAGGCGACGAAAAGTATCTGGTGGCGAAGGAGTTGCTGGAGATCTTTCTGAGCGCCGCCGGCATTTCCGGCGCGACGGTGCTGCGGGAATTTAAGGGGAGCGAACTGGAACGGATGGTCTGCCGCCATCCTTTCGTTGAGCGTGAATCGCTGGTTATCCTTGGCGAACACGTTACTTTGGAGCAGGGTACCGGATGCGTTCACACCGCGCCGGGGCACGGCATGGAGGACTTCATAGCCGGACGGCAGTACGGTTTGCCGGTGATTTCGCCAATTGACGGCAGGGGACGGTTTACTGAAGAAGGGGGGATCTTTGCCGGGCAGTTCTACCTGGACGCCGATAAGAACGTGCTGGCCGAACTGGAGCGCCGGGACCGGTTGCTGCGCCAGTCTGCCGTCCGGCACCAGTACCCGCACTGCTGGCGCTGCAAGCGGCCGGTTTTCTTCCGGGCCACCGAGCAATGGTTTGCTTCCATCGACGGCTTCCGCCGGGCGGCCCTGGACGCCATCCGCGGGGTGCGCTGGATCCCGGCGTGGGGCGAGGACCGCATATACAACATGGTGGCCGGACGGGGCGACTGGTGCATTTCCCGCCAGCGTACCTGGGGCGTGCCCATCCCCATCTTTTACTGTAACGGTTGTGGGGAAACCCTGATTAACGATACCACTATATCCCATTTGCAGCAGTTGTTTAAGGAACACGGCTCCGACGTCTGGTTTGCCCGGGAGGCCGCCGGTCTCCTGCCGCCGGGAATCACTTGCCCGCGGTGCGGTGCGGGTGATTTCAGCAAAGAGACGGATATAATGGACGTATGGTTTGATTCCGGCACCAGCCACCTGGGCGTGCTTGATGAACCGGAGTATTTCCCTGATTTGCGCTGGCCGGCCGACCTTTACCTGGAAGGTAGCGACCAGCACCGGGGCTGGTTCAACTCGTCCCTTTCCACGGCGGTGGCGGTTGCCGGGCAGGCCCCTTACAGGGCGGTGCTGACCCACGGTTTTGTGGTCGATGAACAGGGACGTAAGATGTCAAAGTCGCTGGGTAACGTGGTCGACCCCTTGAAAGTAATCAAGCAGATGGGAGCCGACATTCTGCGCCTGTGGGTCAGTTCGGCCGACTACCGGGGGGACCTGGCGGCTTCGCCGGGCATCCTCAAGCAGATGGCCGAGGCCTACCGGAAAATCCGCAACACCTGCCGGTTTCTGCTGGGCAACCTGTATGATTTCGACCCGGCGGCCGACAGTGTGGCTTACAGCCGGCTGCCGGAGGTGGACCGGTGGGCTTTGATCAAGCTGCATAAAATGATCCGGCGAGTGCTGGAGGCTTACCGGAATTACGAGTACCACCTGGTTTACCATTCCATCCACGGTTTCTGTACTGTGGAGATGAGCGCCCTGTACCTGGATATAATCAAGGACCGTCTTTATACGGCGCCGGCCCGTTCTCCAGCCCGCCGGTCCGCCCAGACGGTGCTTTACATGGTACTGGACGCCCTGGTGCGGCTGCTGGCCCCGATCCTGGCTTTTACGGCAGAAGAGATATGGCGTTACGTGCCGGGCAATAAAGGAGGGCTGCCGAGCGTCCAACTGGCGGCCATGCCGGAAGTGAATGAAGAGTGTCTGGATGAAGAACTGGACCGGAAATGGGAGCGTTTGCTGGCGGTGCGGGGTGAAGTTACCCGGGCGCTGGAAGCGGCCCGCCGGGATAAGGTGATCGGCAATTCCCTGGAAGCAGCGGTGGAGCTTTATGCCGGAGAGGGATTGTACTGCTTTTTGGAAGCCATGGCAGGGGAACTGGCTGCTGTTTTCATTGTTTCGGCGGTTACTTTACACCGCATTAAAGAAGGAGCGCCGGGTGACGCCCGGCAGTCCGAGGAACTGGCCGGGCTGGCCGTGGCGGTACGACAGGCGCCGGGGCAGAAGTGCGGGCGCTGCTGGATGTATCACGAAGGCGTGGGGCAGAGTAAGGAGCACCCGACCATCTGCCCGCGCTGCGCGGCGGCAATTTCGGGATAAGTATTCGAGGTTCGAGTGTTATGCCGGCGTTGTGTCGCCGGCAGGGTGTTTAATCAGGGCTCTCTTCGTGCCGGGGAAGGAAGGCGAATGTCACCGCCGATAGCCGTTTTAGCAGTTCTTTTTCCCGGTTGAAGAAATCGGCCATGGCGAGTCCCAGCAGGTATGCCGGCAGTACCGCCTCGCTGCCGGCCTGGAGGGCTAGGCCGCCGGGCAGGAAAAGGGCCAGTAAAAGGTACTTGACTTCAATCTGGCTGACCCGGTTGCCGAAGGTGCTTTGAAACCACGGGGTGATTTTCGGCAGCAGGTATATGGCAATAACCGTGGCGGCGATAAACAGGAGCATCCAGTAGTCATAGTGGGCGAAGAGGACGCCCAGCGCCAGCACCGTGCCCAGATCGGTTACAAAACAGGCGGCCAGGATAATCTTGCCCATTTCGGTTTTGTTAAGCCCGGTTTCCACCATAACGGCGTAAACTATGGCCACGGAAGTGGTGGACAGGGCGATGCCGGAAATCTGGGCGGCCTGCAGGTTCCAACCGGCTACGTAGTAAGCGTAAGCGAAAGCTGCCGCACAGGGCAAAAGAAAAGATAGTGCGCCTATGGAAACACTTTCTTTGAGTTTTCTTCTCAATACCAGCGGGTCAACTTCTCTAACGAGTTGCTATTTTATGGATGAGAAATATTTGCAGAAATATTTGCAAAATTAAAAACACATATGGTCTATTGTGAGTTGACTTTTCTTCTGGTTTATCTTATAATGCAGAAGGTAGATTTGGGGCTGTGGCGCAGAGGGAGCGCGCTTCCTTGGCATGGAAGAGGCCGCGGGTTCGATTCCCGCCAGCTCCACCAGTAATTTCAAAGGCAAATTTACCCTTATCAGGAAACAACCACCAGTTTAGTGCTGGTGGTTTTTCACTTTTATGATTTCGTTTATCTTTGCGTATGCCTTTTTTTTCAGCTTCTCCGCAACCATGGTATAAATGTCAGCTGTAGTGCTCATTTAAATTACCCAAAGCCTGTTTAAGCGGGGTTGATTTTGAGGTAAGGAAGGTTTAGTATGTGTATAAAGTTATATTTAACAGTGAGGTGTTGTAAGTGAATTTATTAGAAGTAATTAAAAAAAGGCGGAGTATCCGCCGGTTTAAACCGGATCCGGTTCCGGAAATAGCGCTCAAGCAGATTTTAGAAGCGGCCAGGCTGGCCCCGTCGGGCGTAAACATTCAGCCCTGGCGTTTTATGGTGGTGAAGAATCCGCAACTGCGGGCCCGGCTGGCTGAGGAGGCGGCTTTCCGGCAGCAGTCGGTAGCTGAAGCGCCGGTAGTTATAGTTTGCTGCGCCGATTTGCGCAGTTATCTACAGGCCGTTGTACGGGCTCAGGAGTTGTTGGCTGTGGAAGCGGTAAGCGGCGAATTTGTGGAAGTCTATCTTAAACACCGGGGTCCGGTCTCAGCTGATTTAGTCACTCATATGCCTGCTGCTACCATAAACACGGTAATTGCCATCGAACATATGGTGCTTATGGCCACTTCATTGGGACTGGGTACCTGCTGGGTGCAGTTCATTCGGCCGGAACGGGTGGCAGAAATATGTGAGCTGGATGAAGAAATAATTGTAGTGGCCTTGCTGCCGGTAGGGTATCCGGCTCAGGATCCTTCTCCCAGGCCGCGCCTGGCGCTGCAAGAGATCCTTTTGCCGGAACCGGGGACCGGTAAAAAAGAAGAGAGTAATATTTCTATGGGTGTTGGTGTGGGTTCTTGTTAGTCTGCAGGGCAACGTAATGATCGAAAAGTAGCCGGTAAATGTTTTCAAGAACCGTCGAATCGAATCCTTTTTCTTCAGCCAAAGCCTTGAGGCGGGCAGTTAGTTCCTGTTCACGTCGGGGGTCACGGATCCTATTACTGGTCTTTAGCGCCCCGATCTGTTTTACGAGGTTGGTTCGCCTGGCTAACAATTCTACGATTTGCCCGTCTATTATGTCTATGTCAGCCCTGAGGTCGGCAATAGATGGTACAGTTTTGGCAGCTTTGGTTAGGGATTCTACGCAAGCCGGATAGGATCCCAAAATTCTAAAAAAAGCGGCTTGAGCTTTAACGCTGGCGAGCGCGACGGCTATGTTTGGTTCTTCCCGGTGGCCTGCCAGGTCTATGAAAAAAAGGTAATCTCCCAGCTTTGTTTTGGCCGGCCGGGATTCAATACGGGTCAGGTTAATCCCGCAAACGGCAAATTCCTTGAGCAACAGGTAGAGGGCTCCCGGCCTGTCGGTTACCGAGACGATCAGCGAGGTTTTGTTGCGTGGGCCCGGTGCACAATCGGAACGTCCCAGGACAATGAAGCGGGTGGTGTTTTCACCCGGCACATCCAGGTCTGGTATCAGCACTACCAGGTTGTTTAATGCGGCGGCCCTGCCTGTACCGATGGCGGCCCATGTCCGGTCGCCCCGGCTTACAAATTTCGCTGCCTCGGCAGTACTGGCGGCTTCTGAGACGGAAACCCCGGAAAATTCTTTGGCGATAAAGTCTCTACATTGAGCCAGCGGCTGGGGATGCGAGAGGATGCGGGAAATTTCTTCTTTTTTGGTTCCTGAGTGTGCCAGCAGGTGGTGCTTAATGGCCAGTATTATTTCGCCGCGAATCATCAGTTCGTTTAATTCGTGGGCCAGGAGATCCAGAGTAAGGTTAACTGCTCCTTCGTTAGAATTTTCTACCGGCATTATCCCTTCGTCCAGATATCCATCCCTGACGGCTAACCCGATTTCCTTTAAGGAAGAAAACGGGATAAGTTCTGCTTCCTGACCGGCGGCGTATTTTTCAGCGGCGCATTCGGAAAAAGTGCCCTGCGGGCCGAGGTAGCCGATCCTGATCAATCTGAATATCTCCTACTTTTCTCTTTCATGGTTTTTAACTTAATTGAAAATGCCAAGGACATAATAGCAATTATTTGAGGCGGGTGCAAGGTAAATTTTTAAAACGCCTGGGGTATTCTTGCTTTTGGCGTTTTACTGCCATATAATGTTTGGAGCAGGTTTGTTTGAAGTGGTGTCAGGTTTTTGAAGAAGGTGTTTTTATGAGTAATAATGAGAAAGAGCTTATTCTGCGTCAGTTGCCGTCTGTTGATGAGGTTTTGCGGGAAGATAAAATTGCCCTGCTTTTAAATAAATACCCGCGCATGCTGGTTTTGGGAGTAGTGCGGGGCAGTCTGGACGACAGGCGCCGGCGTATTTTAGAAGGCGCTGCCGGCTGGCAGGATCGGGACGGTGTATCTACTCGGGTGGGAGGGACATTTCCTGTTGTTGATGATTCTGCCGGGGAGGGGTTTGTCTGGACATTACCCGGCAAGGAAGTGTTCCTGGCGGAAATTGTTAAAGAAGTGGAGCGGATGGTATATTTGGCTGCAAGACCGAATTTGCGTCCGGTGATTAATGCCACCGGGGTGGTTTTGCATACTAATTTGGGCCGGGCTTTACTCAGTAAAAGGGCCGGGCAGGCTGTGCAGACGGCTGTTGAAGGCTACTCCAATCTGGAACTGGATCTGGAAAGCGGCCGCCGGGGGTCGCGTTATGCTCATCTGGAAGATATACTCATGACCCTGACCGGAGTGGAATCTGCCATGGCGGTGAATAATAATGCGGCGGCGGTATTGTTAGCTTTAAGTACTCTGGCCGGGGACCGGGAAGTTATTGTTTCCAGGGGGCAACTGGTGGAAATCGGCGGTTCCTTTCGTATTCCGGAGGTAATGGCCCAGAGCGGGGCAAGGCTGGTGGAGGTGGGTGCTACCAATAAGACCCGTCCGGATGACTACCGCCGCGCCATAACTGATCAGACTGCTTTACTGCTGCATGTCCATACCAGCAACTACCGTATTATTGGCTTTACACAGGAAACCGGGATTGAGGAACTGGTGCAAATCGGGCATGAGTATAATATACCGGTCATGTCTGATCTCGGCAGCGGTTTTCTGCTCGACCTGCAACGGTTCGGGTTGCCGGAAGAGCCTGCCGTCCAGGCGGTGGCAGCCGCCGGTGTTGATGTTATTACATTCAGCGGTGACAAGCTGTTGGGGGGGCCGCAGGCCGGTATTATTTTGGGGCGGCGGGAATGCGTCGAGCGGATGAAGAAGAACCCTCTCACGCGGGCTATTCGTGTTGATAAAATGACGGTAGCGGCTTTGGAAGCAACTTTGCGGGAGTACCTGGATGAAGAAATGGCTTTGCGGGAGATTCCTACTTTAAGAATGCTGACAGTTGACCTGGCTGCTTTACAAAAAAAGGCTGGCGGACTGGCCGGGATGTTGCGCGAAATGATCGGGGAGGAAGCTGCCGTGTCGGTAGTAGAAGGTTTTTCCGCTGTGGGGGGCGGGGCCATGCCTGCTGCTGTATTGCCGACGGCTTCTGTGTCTGTTTCCCCTTATACCATATCCGTTGCAGATTTGATGGAAGCACTCCGTGTTGGTGAACCGGCGGTAATCGGAAGAATCCAGGATGAGAAGTTATTGCTGGATGTCCGGACTATCCAGGAAAATGAAATTTCTCTCCTGGCAGAAGCCGTGCAGAAGGCAATCAAAAATCCTTTGCGGCAGAATCATATTCTGAATTCTGACTCCTGAATCTTTTTTGGGCTGGCTGCTGATGGCTGATGGCCGGGCTATATAGCCGTGTGGCTGTTTAAACGGGATATTAATTGTAACTTGGCAACCGCACCGCGGGTGGATTTGTCTTTGTACATTTCATCATCGGCTTTTTTCAAGGTTTCGCTTAAACACGGATGCTCTCTTTGGGATGTAGCCAATCCTACCGATATGCTCAGGCCGGAGGGCGATACCTGCTGGTTGTATTGTTGGACTACTTCGTTGATCCGGCGGCAGACTTCGAGCGCCTTTTCCTCGTCGGTTTGAGGCAGGATTACGGCAAATTCATCTCCCCCGATCCGGGCTACGATATCGCTGACACGGACCGACGATTTGATTACCTCTGCGGCTGCTTTAAGCAGCGCGTCTCCCTGAGCGTGCCCGAGGGTGTCATTGACAACCTTGAGCCCGTCAATATCCATCATAATCACGCTTACCGGCTGGTATTGCGGATGGTAGAGTTTTTTTAGCTGTTCGCTGAAGTAGTGACGGTTGTAGAGGCCGGTTAAAGCATCCCGAATGCTGAGCATTTTGACCTGATCGTGCAGGTCGGACAGTTCCTGGTGACGCCTGATCAGCTCTTCCTCTAGTTGCCGGCGCCAGGTGATATCGCGGCACACCGCATCAGTGCGCAGGATGCGCCCTTTTTTATTGAGGGTGGCTTTGGCATGGATTTCTGTGTAGATAACCTGTCCGGTTTTTGTGAGAAGCCTCAGCTCCACATCGCAAATCGATTTCATTTGTTTAAAAAACTCAAGGTTGGCCCGCATATCTTCCGGATGAACCACTATTGAAAAGTGTTTACCTAACATCTCATCCCGGCTGTAGCCGGTGACAGCGGCGCAGGCCTTATTGAGGTAAGAATACCTTCCTTTTTCGTCGATGGTATAAACTATGTCGGGTATATTATCCAGTATCTCCTGGTATCTGCTTTCGCTTTTAGACGAAACCTTTACGGCTTTCTCGGCAGTCTTTCTGTGCTGCCGGCAAAGTTCCACTGCTTTGGATAGCCTGGGAATTATTCCGGAAAGCATCTTGCACCAGTCCGGATCAAAAGTTTCCTTTGAAGCAAGGCAAATGAGACCTGACTTGTTGAACGGTATTATAATTATTGATTTTGTTGGATGGGAGTACTGAAATTGTTTGAACCGGGGATGGCTTTCATCAATTAGGATTGCTTCTTTGGAAGTTAAAGTACAAGTTATGTTGTCCGGGGGCAATGTTGTAGTTATAACTTCTTTCCTTTTTATTTTTCCGGCAAAGGCAACGGGAGTATAATATTTTTTTGCAGTGCCGGTTTTAAGCCAGGCAATACCGCTGTCTGCGCCGGTCAGGCGAACCATTGCCTCCACCGTTTCGGTCAGCATTTCGCCGAGTTGCAGGCTGTTTCCGACGGCTAAAGCTATTCCCAGGGTTTCTTCAATAGTGGCCTTTTTTTTATCCATGGCAGTCACCACTCAAACTTATTTCATTGCAGCCCACCTTTTATTTAAGAAGATAAAATTATGCCTTGTGTTGGTTGTTGATAGGCTAGTAAGTTATATACATTCGACAGTTTTAACGGGAATCCTTTTAAAAAAGCATTAAAAAATAAAAACTTTTTGTTTTTTTTAAATTTTTCCCGGCTTGCTTTTTAGTTTATGACTCCCATCCCATTATGTAATGTTATAATGTTTGAAATAATATTTTTTAAGTCAGTCATTTTGAGGAGCGTGCGGGTGCTTGAAACACTTTATTATCGGCACGGCCGGTCATGTTGACCATGGCAAGACGGCTTTAGTCAAGGCCATTACCGGCACTGATACCGACCGCCTGAGAGAAGAAAAAGAGCGCGGTATTTCTATTGAACTTGGCTTTGCTTCTCTACTGTTGCCCGGTGGGCACCGGGCCGGGATAGTAGATGTGCCCGGCCATGAACGATTTATTAAAAATATGCTGGCGGGGGTGGGGGGAATTGACCTGGTTCTGCTGATAATAGCCGCTGACGAGGGGGTGATGCCCCAGACCCGTGAACACCTGGATATTATTCAGTTGTTGCAGGTAGACAAAGGAGTGGTTGTTCTCACCAAAATCGACCTGGTAGATTCGGAATGGTTGGAACTGGTGCGTGAAGAAGTGCGTGGTTTTCTGGCTGAAACGGCGCTGGCCGAAGCGCCGCTAGTTGCTGTTTCATCTGTTACCGGTGAGGGCTTTCCCGAGCTGCTGGCGGCAATTGAGAAAGTAGCGCGGGAGGTAAAACCGAAATCTGTAGAAGGGCCGGTCCGGTTACCGGTGGATCGAGTGTTTTCGGTAACCGGTTTTGGTACGGTGGTTACCGGCACCCTGTTGGCTGGGGTTTTGCGTGTGGGTGAACAGGTGGAGATCCTGCCGCAGGGGGTTTTGACGCGGGTGCGTTCATTGCAGGTGCATGGGGAAAAGGAAGAAACCGCCGGAGCCGGACAGCGGGTGGCGGTAAACCTGGCCGGAGTCGATGTGGAACAGGTAAGTCGGGGTAGCGTGGTAGCCAGATATAAAAGCCTGGTTCCTTCTCATTATCTGGATGTACGCTTGTTTTTACTGAAAAGTGCCGGCAAAAACCTGAGGAATCGAGCCCGGGTACGTTTTTACCTGGGTACGAAAGAAGCCCTTGGGAGGGTTAAGCTTTTGGATTTTGAAGAACTGGAACCGGGTGGCCGGGCATATGCCCAGTTGGAACTGGAAGAAAATGTTGTAGCGGCAAAAGGAGACCCTTTTGTAATTCGTTCGTATTCACCCATGCGTACTATTGGCGGTGGACTGGTAATTGATCCGGCGCCGCGCAAACATAAACGCTTCCGTCCGGAAGTAATTGCGGCCCTTTCTATCATGGAAAAAGGTTCACCGGAAGATCTGCTGGAGCAGTATCTCATAAATGCGGCAACTCCGAATGGTTTGAATGAGATTGCCGGAGGCACGGGACTGCTGGATGATGAAATAAATCAAACCATTTGCAGGCTTATTGAACAGAGAAAAGTTAGGAAGGTGTCGGGTGAAGGCAGGGATTACTTTATGGCGGAAGTGGTTTACCGGAAATGGGCGGGTGAAATTACCGGGCTCTTGAACACTTATCACAGGGATTTCCCTTTGCGGGAAGGCTACCCCAAGGAAGAACTGCGCTCCCGCCGGTTTCCGGCGTTAAACAACAAGGTGTTCCAGTTTGTATTACAAAACATGGAGCGGGAAGGCATATTGCAAAACTTTCCCCAAACGCTGGCCCTGCCGTCGTTTATTCCCCAGCCGGCTCCGGATCAGGCGGAATTAATAAAGCAGGTTGAACAACAGATAAACGAAAGTGGTTTTCAGCCTCCTTTTTGGAGCGAAGTTTGTAAGAAAGCAGGTTTAAAGGATGCTTTAGCTCAGGAGGCTCTTCAGTATCTTTTAAAACAGGGTGTGCTGGTGAAACTCGGTGACGATCTCTATTTTCACCGTGACGCTCTGGCCGAAGCCCGCCGGCGGGTGGCCGCTTATCTTGCAGAAAAAGGGGAGCTTTCGGTGGGTGAAACACGGGATCTTCTGGGCACCTCACGCAAGTTTACCCTGCCGCTGCTTGAATATTTCGACCGGGCGAAGCTTACCCGGCGCGTGGGTGACAAGCGATTGCCGGGTAAGACTTCTTAGGTATCCATGCCGCTGAAGCGGCACCAGCGTAAAGGATGAAAATGCTATATGTCATTGCGAGGAGCGTCAGCGACGAAGCAATCTAAAAAACAACTGGTTAAGACAGGGGTGTGTTTTTAGCATGCTCAGGCAGATGAACTTTTCAGCGGGTAAGGGGAGGTTTCTAGTCCGGTTGCTGGTGACGGTCACCGGCAACGGCCTGGTAGCGCAGCTTATGGGCGGGGAGGAACCGCACGTGGGCGCGGTGGTGATGAGCGTTCCCAGACCCAGCCTGGCTGTTCCCGGGGCGCTTGGCTGCAATTCCTTCGTGCTTCCCCTTGTGGGTCATAAGGACGATGAGATTGCCAAACCGGTGGCTGAGGAAATGGCAGTTCACTACGGCCGGACGGTGGTTGTGATAGCCGGTATCCATGTTGAAAATGCAAGCAGTGAGGATATTGAACAGTTGACTACGAACTGCCGGGAGGCTGTCCGGTTGTTGTTGGAAAATATAAAAAGATAAGTACCGGCAGAGAAGTTCCTTCGTTTAAGTTTCTAAATGCTTCATATTACATGAACATTTGAGGTTTGTTGCCAGGTTAATATACTGTATACTTAGAATTTTTTAAATATTTAATATTGACACAAGACCAATAATAAGGTATCTTTACCATAGCTTTTCAAATATAGTAAAATTCTCAGCAAGATTTATCTTTCTTTCTCTCATCTTCTTATCATCTAGCTAATCTGTCAATTAATAACCCTTATCGAACAACAAAAAATTAGTTTTTTCAAGCGAGTAAGTTTCACCGCTGTTTCAGGTTTGGGATGTGGTATCAGGGCAGCCGGCTGTACAAGCGTTTTATGTTTTTTGGCGCTTCTTTTTTCTGGAAGTATGGGGTTTGGGGCGTCCGGCCAGCCGGCATGAGCGGGGGGTGATCTATCGTTTAAGAAAATTAATGGTGGGTTTATTACTAAAAAAATCATTTGGGAGATGAAAGAATGGCTACGAAGGAAAAGGAACTCAATGAGATTCTGGAAAGAAAAGAATACTGGTGGTGGGCGGAGAAGTCCAGATCTTCAAGGAT
>JAGUVT010000056.1 GCA_020062745.1 Deltaproteobacteria bacterium | reverse complement strand
CGGGAGGCGACATTCGCCATTCCCGATGATGCATTAGATCCAATATCACTGCGGGCCAGCTACCGCTACCTGGAAGTGCTGGATAGTAGCGGAAAGGTGCTGGCCGAGGCAAACGCTTACGTTTACAGGGCCGGCAACGGCGATGTAATCCAGTCGCCCGACGAACACGGCCTCAAGCTGGTGATCCGGTAAGAACGGCGGCGAAAATTCAAGTGGGACGGCCGCGCCTGCCGCCCGCAATGACGATATAAGAGGATTGCTTCGCCCGGGGCTCGCAATGACGGCGCGTAAAAGACTGTTTTCCGCCCGCAACGGCCTTTTTATCATGGTGCAGAGCGGCGGTCGAATCGCGCCGGGTCGAGGACTGGGAATGCATGACAAATATAGAAACGGAGCTGATTGTTTTTGTTCTCTGTACTCGCCCTGGAGTTTGACGGCGCGTTCATCCGCAGCGCCGTCGTCCGGCGGAACCTTTTAAAATACGAAATTTCGCACTGCCTGCAGATTGAACGCACCGAAATGGAAAACGAGCCCCTGAGCTTCGACGAACTGGCCATGATCACCGCCCAGATCCCGAAGTGCCCGCGCCGCGTGGTGGTGGTGAGCCCCCAGACCATGGTGCTGGAAATCACCATGGAAAAAAAGCGCCTGCAGAAGCTGGAGCCCTTCAACCTGCCCTACAACCTGAAAGAAGCGCTGCGCTGGGAAAGCGAGGCCTACACCGGCGTCCCGGCTATGGAAACCCTGACCGGCTACGAGTTGGGCCAGCCCGACCAGGCCGGTCTGGTAAACATCCAGGTTGCCGCCTTCCCCCTGGCGGACTACCAGCTCTTGAAGGAAACCCTGGCCGAGAAGGGATTCAAGCTGATGCGGGTCTACCCGCCGGAGTTCTGCTTTACCATTGCCGCCCTTTTTGCGGAAGGGAAAAAGGATAAAAACCTGGTGGTGGTCAACGTGGGGGCGCATAATACCAGCTTTACCCTGCTGGAAAAAGGGCGCCTGGCCGCCTACCGGGCGCTGCCGGCAGGGATAGAACAGATCCGCGCCGCTTACTTCGCCGAACAGACTGAAACAGCTTTCGCCCGGGACATTTTTGAATCGTGGGACAGTGTCCAGTGGCCGGTGGTGGTCTGCGGACCCGGCGGGCTGGATGAAACAGTGGTGAATTATTTCCGGGAAAAGCTCGGCCTGACCGCAGAAGCGCTTCTCCTGCCGGTCAGCAAACCGCCGGACCCGGCCCTGCCGGGCACCGAGTTCGCTGCGGCGGCGGGAGCCGGGCTGCGGGAACTTTACTTCCCCCACTGGCGCAGCCGCCTGATCGGGGTAAACGACGGCATTCCCCTGCTCAAGCTGGCCACCGAAAAGGCTTACTTCGTCCCGGCTACCACCCTGGTCGTGCTCTTGATCTTATTCGGTACCCATTACCTGTGGATAAAATACCAGACCAGTCAAAGCCAGGCCCAACTGGCCAAACAGACGCAAAAGGTGGAAGCAATCCGGGCCGCCGTGGCACGCATCGCCGATCTGGAAAAAAAGGCAAAGGAACAGGAGAAGTTGCGGGCTTTTATCGACCGCAAACTCTACTTCCTGGATCGGGGGCTTTCCGGCTACAGCAGGCTGCTCAGCGCCTCCCTGGGGGCGCTCCGGCAGGACGCCCCCCCGGACCTGAAGTTTATGGAAATTCAGCTTTTAAGCACCGATGACCAGTACATGGTGGCCGGCGAAAGCTCCACCACCGCCTCCATTCACAATCTAGCCCTGGCCCTGCAGAAGGCAGACTGGTGCGTTTTCGCCAAGGTGGAAGAAATTGTGCGGGAAGACCGGGAGATAACCATTACATCAACTGGCGGGGACGTGGCGATAGAGCCCGGCGGAGAGGAGCCCGGCGGGGGTGAAACGCCGGGCGGCGAAGAAGAATCGCCCGGCGGTGGCGAAACACCCGGCGGCGGAGAGGAGCCCGGCGGGGAGGAAACGCCGCCTGAAGAAACCGATCTGCCCGAGGATACTGAAGGAAACGAGGAGTTTGCGCTGCCGGAAGGGTTCGCGCTGCGGCCCGGCGGTCAGTACCTGCTGGCCATGGGCGGGGGCGCCCTGCCCACCGACCCGCCGGACAGGGTGATCCTGGCCTTAAACGGGATATCTTCCAGTGAAAGTACGGCCACGCTGGCGGCTGCCGGGGAGCCGGACGGCGAGTCCGCCGCTAAAAAGAAAAGGAAAAAGACCCGCGTCAAGAAAAAAACCATCCAGGTGTTCAAGTTCAAGCTCCGGCTGGTAATGAAGAAAGAACTGCTGCCGGACCCGCCGCCCAAGGAGGGAGCACGTTGATTAAACGAAAGCTGACAAAAATTGAGATTTACGCCCTGACCGCCCTTATGGTAATCGGCTGTTTTTACGTCTACCTCACCTACGCCTACAAGCCGGCGCGGGCCGCCCTCAGCCAGGTACGGCAGGAACTGGCCCGGTCAAGCGCAGAAATCGCCCGGCACGGCGGGGTGCCGCCCAGCACGCAAAAGGCCAAGGAAAACTTAGAGAAACTGGAAGAAGATACCAGCGTACTGGAAAAGCAACTGGAACACGTGCAGAACACCCGTAAGGCCGGCCAGGAGGTGACCGTCACCCAGGCCATGGCCGAGATCAACCGCCTGGCCAATAACAATAATTTAATCTTCAAGCTTTTGAAGTTTGAGCAGCGCATTGACATTAAAGGGGCCAAAAAAGAAGAAAAACCGGCTAAGAAAACTTCCAAGAGAAGGAGCCAGGACGCGACAAAGGCTGCCGAGGAAGCCGCCCCCGGCACCGTCACCTCGGCGGTTTATTATCCCTGGCAGGAATACACCCTGGTGGTAAACGGCAGCCACGACGGCCTGGTGGGTTTCATGCGGGACCTCTCCCGGACGAACTGGGTGGTCAGCGTGGACGAGCTGAGCGTAAAGGTGCCGGCAGACGACAAAAAGAAAAAGACGCAAACAACTATAAACAAAGAGGGTATGGTGAAAACCGGCGAGTTTGAAACAACGCTGAAGATTACCCTGTAAAGGGAGGAAAAGATATTGTTCCATTCCATTGAGGAACTGCTGCGGGAGGCCAGCCTGCGCAATGCTTCGGACCTCCACCTGGCCTTCAATACACCGCCCATCTACCGGGTAAACGGCATGCTGGAAACCGCCGGCAACCAGCCGCTGACCGCGGAGGAAGTAAGGGATCTCTGCTACCAGTTGCTGACTCCGCGCCACCGGGAGGTGCTGGAGGAAAGAAAGTCGGTAGACCTGGCCGTCAGCTATACCGGCGCCGGCCGCTTCCGGGTAAACATTTACTACCAGAAAGGGTATTTGACCGGCGCCATCCGCCGGCTGGCGGACGACATCCCCGGCCTGGAAGCGCTCGGCCTGCCGCCGGCCGTAAGCCAACTGGCCGACATGAAAATGGGGCTGGTGCTGGTTACCGGCGCCACCGGCAGCGGTAAATCCACCACCCTGGCCTCGCTGATCAACTTGATCAACGCGACCTCCAGGCGCAACATCATCACCATCGAGGATCCGATTGAATACGTCCACTATAATAAAGAAAGCCTGATCAACCAGCGGGAACTGTACACCGACGTTCCTTCTTTTCCCGACGCCCTGCGGGGGGCGCTGCGGGCCGACCCGGACGTGATCCTGGTGGGCGAAATGAGAGACCTGGATACCATCAGAACCGCCATCATGGCGGCCGAAACCGGCCACCTGGTTTTTTCCACCCTGCACTCGCGCGACGCAACCTCTTCCATCACCCGGATGATCGGCGTCTTCACGCCGGAGGAACAGATGCAGATCCGGCAGCAGCTTTCGGTCTCTTTAAAAGCTGTTATTTCCCAGCAGCTTCTCACCAGGGCCGACAGGGCGGGACGCGCTCTGGCCTCGGAGTTCATGCTGGTAACGCCGGCCATCAGCAACCTGATCCGGCTCGGCAAGCAGGAACATATCTACATGTCTTTAGAAACCGGCTCCAAACTGGGCATGCAGACCATGGAGCAGTCCCTGATCGAACTTCACAAGTCCGGCCTGATCGACTTTGAAACGGCGCTCAAGTCAGCCAAAAGTCCCTCTTTAATTGAGGAAAGGCTGGGTTCCCGGGAAGCGGAGAATACGAGGGCGGGCACGGGGTCAAACCCGGGAGTGAGGCCGGGTGTAAAACCGGGGGTAAATCCGGGGGCAAAAACGGGAGTAAACCCGGTGGTAAAAGTGCTGCGGCAGGGAGGCGCAAGGTAAGGTGCCGAAGGCAAGGCTTGGAGAATACCTGGTGGAGCAGGGTGTGCTCACCGCCGAGGAATTAAAAAACGTCTTGCGTCTCCAGCGGGGCTCGCAGGAGAAACTGGGCCAGGTCCTGGTCAGGCAGGGCCTTCTCAGCGAATCCCAACTGTCCTCGCTGTTGGCCGATTTTTTCGGCATGGGCTATCTGGAGATCGGACATTTCGAGGTCCGGCCCGATACGTCTTCCTTGCTGCCCCAGCCGATTGCCCGCCGGTATAATCTCGTGCCGATATCCTTAAACGGACAGAACACCCTGACCCTGGCCACCAGCGCGCCCCTGCCCGGCCAGGTGGTAGAAAACCTGCGCCGGACCATCGGCAAGAACCTGCAGTTTGTCATGATGAGTCCGCACGAACTGGCCCTGGCCCAGCAGCAGGTTTACGGGAGCGGAGACACGGCCGCCGTGCCGGCCCAGCCGGCGGCGGTGGAACCGGCCGAAACGGAAATAGCCGCCCCAAACATCGTCAAAATGGTGGAACAGATTATCAGACGGGCCGTTTCCCGGGGAGCGTCCGACATCCACCTGGAGCCCGGCGCCGATTCTTTACGCGTCCGGCTGCGGGTGGACGGCATCTTGCGCACCGTCGACCGGCTTCCCGCCCACGCCGCCCCCCTCGTTATCTCCCGCTTAAAGGTGCTGGCCGGAATGAATATCGCCGACCGGCGGGCGCCCCAGGACGGGGGCTTTCTGTTTCAGTACGAATCCGGCGGCCAGACCCTGTCCGTAAGCTCCCGGGTGGCCACCCTCCCCTGCAGCCACGGCGAAAAGATGATGCTCCGGCTGCTGCCGGCCCAGGAACAGCTTCTGCTACTGGAAAAACTTGGGATGGAGCCGGACACCCTGGAATCCCTGCGCGTCGCGCTGGCCTCGCCGAACGGCATTATTCTGACCACCGGACCAGCCGGCAGCGGCAAAACCACCACCCTGTACGCGGCCATCCACTACCTGCGCTCGGACACGCTCAATATTGTCACCATCGAAGACCCGGTGGAGATGCAGATCAGCGGCGTCGTCCAGACCCAGGTGGACCACACTTCCAATAAATACAACTACGGGGTGGCCCTGCGCTCCATCCTGCGCCAGGACCCCGACATCATCATGGTGGGCGAGATCAGGGACGGCGAAACGGCGCGCCTGGCCCTGCATGCGGCGCTGACGGGCCACCTGGTGCTCTCCACCCTGCACACCAATGACGCGACCAGCACTATTACGCGCCTTTTGGAGATGGGCTGCGAGCCGTTCCTGGTGAACACCACAACGCTGGCCGTGCTGGCCCAGCGGCTGGTGCGCCTCCTCTGCCCCCATTGCCGCCGGTCTTACGAACCGCACCCGGAAGAACTGGAGGCGCTGGGAATCGCCCCGGACCGGCAGGAAGTTTTTTATATCAGCGACGGCTGCCCGTCCTGCGACGGAACCGGGTACCGGGGCCGGATCGGGATTTTCGAGCTTCTCAACATCGACAGCGGGTTTAGAAAACTGGTAGCACAGGGCTCGAACCCCCAACTGCTCAGGGAATACGCCATCCGGAACAACATGCGCACCCTGCGGGAAGACGGGCTATTAAAAGTACGCCGGGGCGAAACCTCGGTTTCCGAAATCCTTAGGGTTACTCTAGAACGGTAGGAGATAAAAAATGCCGCAGTACCGCTACCAGGCAGTAGATAAAAACAACAAAACAATCGGCGGAACGCTGGAAAGCGAGAGCATGGCGGCAGCTTCCGCCCAATTGAGAGAAAGCGGCCTGGCCATCACCGCCCTGCAGGAAAGTGCCGCCCCGCCCGCGGACGACGACGCGCTGGAACGGCCGTCCCCGGGATTTACTTTTAGCTTAAACGACCTGCTGATTAAAATAAGCAACGTCAAGCAGGGCGACGTCATCCTGACCTTGAGGCAAATGGCGGCCCTGATCGAAGCCGGTGTTTCGGTGGTGTCCAGCCTTGCCATTTTAGAAAGGCAGACTAAAAACCGGAAACTTAAATTCACCCTGCAGAAAGTGCGGGAAGAGGTGGAGGGCGGTAACGCTTTAAGCGACGCGATGGAGAAGTTCCCCAAAGTTTTCCCGCCCGCCATCACCACCACGGTCAGGACCGGGGAAACCAGCGGTTTGCTGGACACCTCCATCGAACAAATTGCCGGCTACCTGGAGGAAAGGGCCGCCCTGAAAGGGCAGCTCATCACCAGCTTGATTTACCCGGCAGTGGTGTTTTCGGCCACGATTTTCGTCATCGGCTTCATGGTGGGCTTCGTCATCCCGCGCATCATCCCCTTCCTGGAGATGATGGGGGGCGAGCTGCCCTGGAACACCAGAATCCTGGTCACCGCCGCCAATCTGGTTTCCGGCCACTTAAAAGATATCGGCCTGGCCGTCCTGGCTGCCGCCAGCAGCGGGATTTTGCTTTACCGGGTGCGGCGGGCACGGTACTACATGGACCTCTACATGATGCGCCTGCCGTTTTTCGGATTCATCATCAGGTATTCCATGATCGTCCAGTTTGCCAAGACCCTTTCCCTGCTGATCGGCAGCGGGGTGGGCATCGTGGAATCCCTGCGCACCACCCAGAACACCATTGCCAACCTGGCGGTGCGCGACGCCATCGACAACTTTATCGGCAATATTCTGCTGGGAGAAGGGCTGGCCGACCCGATCGCCCAGGCCGGCCATATTTTTACGCCGATGGTGGGCAGCATGGTAAAAGTGGGGGAGGAAACCGGAAACCTGGACGCGTCCCTGGTCAGGGTGGGAAACATCCACAAGGATATCCTGGAGTCTTACATCAAAAAGTTAAACTCCAGCCTGGAACCCTTCCTGATCCTGACCCTGGCCGGGATGGTCGGCTTTGTGGCCTGGGGAATGGTGGCCGGTATGCTTTCGGGATACAATGTGAAGTGACGCGCCAGGAAGGAGGTGAGAGCCAAAGAACGACGATATAATTGTTAAATATGTTAAAAAAACATTAATTTTCTTTAAATATCATTTATTTGCAGGAAAAATTCTTCTTAAAGGCCAAACCATTAAACCAATAAATTTTTTGGAGGTGCTTTTTATGTTCAAAAAGTTGTTTTTGGCCGTCTTGCTCGCTTTAAGCCTGGCCGTGCTGCCGGCAGCCGCCGCCGGGCCGGTAAAGATCCAGATTAACGGCGCCAGGCTGGCCACCGACGTGGACCCGGTCATCATCGACGGCCGCACGCTGGTACCGGTGCGGGCCATCGCCGAGGGATTCGGCGCCGAAGTGGGCTGGGACGGGGCCAGCCGGCAGGTTACTGTTAAAAAAAGCGGCAACACCGTCATTTTGACCATTGACAATACGAATTACACCAAAAATGGCCAGACACTCAAGATGGACGTGCCGGCCCAGATCGTTTCCGACCGGACCATGGTGCCGGTGCGGGTGGTGAGCGAGTCCCTGGACGCCCAGGTGGACTGGAACGGGGAGACCCGCACGGTAATCATCAACAAGCAGGAAGAAGACAACGGGCTGACTCCCGAGCAGGTGCTGGAAAAGTCCCTGACCGCCACAGCCGGCCTGGACGGCACCCGGTTTAAGGGAACCATCGAAGCCAATACCGGTGTGGGCGACCCGGTGCGGATAGCCATAGAGGGCGCGGCCAAGGCCGGGGCCACCAGGCTGAAAATGTCCGGCAACCCGCCGGAAGGGCCTATAACCATGGAAATGTGGACCAACGGGAAAGTGTTCCTGGTCAATGACGGCGGCGGCTGGGTGGAGAACGAGTCCTTCAGCTTTGTCCTGCTGGACGATGTGCACGACATGATCGGTGACCAGTACCCGGCGGCCGTCATGAAAAGGATCAAGGAAATGGGCGGCATTATCAGCTTTACGGCAAACAGCGCCGAATCCTGCGGGGTACGGGCAACCATCGACGCCGACAAGCTTCTGGCGGAAACCCCGCCCGAGGAAAGCGGTTTTCCGGACCTGAAACGGAAGCTGGTATGCGATTTAACGATCCGGAAAGCGGACTTCGTGATTCAAAAATTTGAGCTTACCGGCGAATATATTGTGGAAGACGTGAAGACCGGCTATACCGGCAGCGTCGACCTGTACGATTTCAACCAGGTGGACAGCGTCCCCAAACCTTAGCGATATACCTTTAAAAGGCTCAAGGGGATCGCTTCGCTGGCAATGATTACTATAAAAACCAGCCCCGCGCGGCTGGCTTCTTTTTTACCGGCGGCAGCAGTGGTTCCGGCACTCTCCCAGCGCTCAATTTTTAATGGTAGTGCCGCCAAAAGAGTGATAATCTTTTCCGGATGTTAAATATATCTTAAGTGGACAGGGCAAAACAATCACTTAATTTAAAAATATAAGGTGATTAAAATGAGAGATTTCCCCCCGGAAGAAATTCAAGCAGCCGGGTTAAACGCCGGGTTCAGTATCAAAAAAGGGAAAAAAATTATTTTATTTCTAGCCTCTTTATTTCTCATTCTTTTTGTTCTTGACACGGCCCTGGTTTTATTATCACCGGCGGATAAAACCGAGAACATTATTTTAGAAGATTATGCCAAACAAGCAGCTGCGGAGCGCAGGGAAAGAAAAGGGGAAGGAAAGCCCCTTCCCTCAGGAAGCAGCAATTCCGAATATAATACACCCGAATACACTGATCAGGGAGAGGTTAAAGGCGAATTTTCTTCGGCAACAGTCACCGGCACAGAGGTGCTGAGCGAGGCGGAAGAAAAAGTACTGGTAAACGCTTTTTCCGATTTCCGGTCTTTTACAAAGGAAACAATAGCCACCATAAATCAGATTAATAACAAACTGATTTTAGCAGAAAAATCAGGAAACATCTCATCAAGCGAATGGCGCATCGAGTTGAAAAAAGCCATTCGGAAGTTTGAAAAAAGGGAGCCGGTTTTCAGAAACACGAACGTTTTTGCAGCTTATTATAACGGGAACAACTATTATGACGATTATATGGCTTATCTGTTGATTTACGATCTCTATCAGAAATATGAGAGTGTGGTTATTTATACAAAAAAAGCCTTGGACGAGAGAGACGTTGACTTGTTTAAAGAAGCAAGCGCTCTTTCAAAGCAAAAAAATATTCCCGGCACCGTTGCCAAATTACCTATAGAATACAAGGACTAAGCTCGTTCCTTAACTGGTTGAGCACAATCCGGTCAGTGGTAAAAGCCAGCGGCGGCAGGTTATCCAGGGCAAAGAAGGCCAGTTCGTCCAGGTCGTCGGCAGCCTGCATCCGGCCGCCCGTCACTCTCGCCATAAACCAGATTCCCACCGTATGCTGTTCTGGATTGTGAAAGTTGGACTGCACGGTAAAAACCCCGTCCACCACAATATCCAGTCCGGTTTCTTCTTTAAATTCACGTATTACCGCAGCGTAAACATCTTCATTATACTCCACGTATCCGCACGGGACACACCACAACCCCCGGTAATTGGTACGGCGCCGGCCCAGTAAAACACGCCGCCGCTCATCCAGCACAATAGCAGCCACGCCGGCAACCGGGTTTTCGTAAAAAACATAACCGCACCCAACGCATACAAGGCGCCGGCGCTCCCCGCACGGCCTGTACTCCAGCCGGCCGCCGCACTTCGGACAGTAAAAAAACCGCTGTTTCATTACTTCAACCATCCTTAAACCAAACAAAGTAACCAAACAAAGGGACGGTTCTCGTGTTTGCACAAGAACAAACAAAGGGACGGTCCCCTGTCACGATCCTGCCACGTTGCGGCGCCAGCAGATAATAAAAATCCCGCCTGCCACGTTATTGCGAGGGCTTTAGCCCGTGGCAATCCCCTCCGGTGGAGTGAGATTGCTTCGCTTCGCTCGCAATGACCCAGGAGGGCGACCTGCGATGATACGGGAGGGCGACCCGCAATGACCCGTTAAGTTAAAGCAACTTTATTGTAAGAAAAAACAGTGATCCCGTCAAGAATTACGAAAATTCCCAGAACATCGACCGGGCTGACTCCCGGAAAATATTCTCAAAGCCGGCTGATCCCGATAAAAATCAGGGCCACGCCGGCCAGGATAACGAACATCCCGGCCGGCGACACCTTCCCCACCAGTCCGATCAGCCCCAGCGAAGTAACCGTAAGCAACACTACCGGCCCGACCAGGGCCAGAACAGAATTTATCTTAAAAGCCGCCTCCACCCGGTTCAATTTCAGCATCAACATTGCCGCAGTAAACTCAATGGCGGCAGATAAAATCCTGACTCCAGCCATGCCAGCCACTATCTTATCAATCATGAAAAAATAATAACCCCTTCCTTAAAAACCAGTTTAAATTTCATATGCCCGTTCCGGTGTGGAAATGCATACCCCGGTTTTTCCGGAGGTAAAATAATGACAAATGAAAGATAAATTTTCGCTGGCAGCCATTTCCGGCGTTCCCTTATCCCTGGTACTGGGTAACTCCATGCTGATCCCCATCCTCCCGGCCATCAAAGAAGCGCTCGAACTGTCTCAGTTTGAGGTAAGTCTGGTCATCACCCTGTTTTCCGTGCCGGCCGGCCTGATCATTCCCCTGGCCGGTTTTTTATCGGACCGCTTCGGGCGTAAAAACATCATCGTCCCTTCTTTGATCCTCTACGGCCTGGGAGGAATAATGGCCGGCCTGTCCGCCATTTACTTCAAAGCTGAAGCCTATCCCTGGCTTTTAGGAGGACGGATAATCCAGGGAATCGGCGCCGCCGGCACCGGTCCGGTCGCCATGGCCTTAAGCGCCGACCTTTTTACCGGCAGGGAACGCAGCAAATCGCTGGGCATCCTGGAAACCGCCAACGGCCTGGGTAAATTAATCAGCCCTATTCTCGGCGCAGCAATCGGTCTGATTGCCTGGTACGCTACCTTTCTCTTTTTTCCCCTGGTGGTAGTCCCGATTGTACTTGGAGTATGGTTTATGATTAAAGAGCCGGCTGCCCGGCGCAAACCGGAAAGCCCCGTAGAATACTTAAAATCGCTGGGGGAAATCTTTTCCCGGAAATCCATGGCTTTAACGGTCTCGTTCCTGGCGGGCATGACGGCCCTGCTGATCCTTTTCGGGGTCCTGTTTTTTCTTTCGGAGTATCTGGAAGAGAAGTACAACATTAACGGGGTTTTAAAAGGCGCCGCCCTGGCCATCCCGGTTTTTTTCATGTGCGCCGCTTCTTTCAGCGCCGGAATCCTGGTCAAGAAAAAGTTCTGGTTAATGAAAGCCCTGGTGGTTACCGGCCTTACCATAATTGCCGGTTCGCTGGCCGCGATACCGGCCTGCGAGAATATCTACCTTTTCTTTACAGCCATTTCCCTGGCCGGCATCGGTACCGGCCTGACCCTGACCTGCCTGAACACGCTCATTACCAGCGCCTCCGGCAGCGACGAAAGGGGTATGGTAACCGCCCTGTACGGCAGTGTCCGTTTCTTCGGGGTGGCCATCGGCCCCCCTCTTTTCGGCTTCCTGATGGGCTACGGCCGCACCCCGATGGCCTGGAGCGCCTCCGGCCTGGCCCTCCTGGTCGCAGTCCTGGCGCTTTTACTGATCAAAACAAAAAATCTCACCGCGCAGCAGGCAATGTAGCAACGGAGAGTAAAATATCGCATATCCCTCTTCTTTTAACCGCGTCGCCTGCGCTTCCACCCCGCCGGGGAATTTCTCGTTTAAACTGCCGTCGTCCCTGACCACCCGCCAGTAAGGCGTGATATCTTCCCGGCCCATGCGCAAATCCTCTTCCGCCGCTTCGGCGGCAATCCGGATAAAGATGCCGGTGGTGACCGGGCATATAAAAGCAAACGGCCGGGTTACTTTTCCCGGCCATTGTTTTTCACTTCACTCAGTGTTAACCAGACAATCTTCCATCGCTTCGTAAGCTCCCGGTCCCTCAAAAAGCCGCAGTTGGGAAAACATTTCTTTAAAGCTGCACACCCGCCTGTTTGCCAGTTCCACATAATTTTCATCTATTTCATACCCAACATACCGCCTTTTTGCTTTCAAGGCTGCTATGGCAGCCTGCCCGCTGCCCGTGAAAGGATCCAGAACAACCTCTCCCTCAAAGGTGTAAAGCTGGATTAACCGGTAAGGGAGTTCTACCGGAAATGGCGCCGGGTGGCCGACCTTTTTGGCCTGCTCCGCCGGGAACGTCCAGATGCTTTTCGTGTATTCCAAAAATTGTTCCTTGGTTATGGTATTTTTTCTGCAAGCAGGGTTTTTTCTGGTAAATAAATCCTTAGAAAAAATAAGGATATATTCGTGAATATCCCTCAAAGTAGGATTAGCTGCCGAAAGCCAGCTCCCCCAGGCTGTGGAAGGGCTCGCGCTGGAAGCTTTGTTCCAGATGATTTCGCCGCGCATTAAAAACCCCATGCCCTGCATGTCCTCAACGATAAAGGCATGAATCGGGATATACGGCTTCCTGCCCAGGTTCGCTATGTTTATGCAGGCTCGTCCGCCGGGAACAAGCACCCTGTAGACTTCTTTCCACACCTTTTTCAAAAATTCCCTGTATTGATCGAGGGTCAAGTCCTCGTCATAATCCTTTCCAACATTATAAGGCGGTGAAGTTACCATCAGGTGCACGCTGTTATCGGGAAGCTCCTCCATGTTTTCGCTGGTTTTGCAAAAGATTTTATCTAAAAACTCATTCGGAATGGGTTTTTCCACATAAGAGACTCTTTTTTCTGCGGGCAGACCTTTGTAGAGCATGCTGTTGTAAAAAGAAGTAGAATCGTGGTTTACTCTTCCGGGCGTGCCGAAGGAACTGGTCTGAGTTCCGTACTTTTTCAACTTTCTCCCCCTTTCAGAATTTGCAAGAATTTTTCCGCCTTTGCCTTATAAGTTGCTTCCTTGTTAGCTATTTCGATAATTTTGCCCAGTTCCATTTTTGTTTTCATACCGGTTTCTTTCAAGTGATCTACCTTGTCACGATAACTTGCAGTAATTGGCGTATTCCCAATTCCAGACAACAGACATTTTCACTTCTATAATAAGCAAAATATCTTCCGACCTTTGGTATTTTTCGCTGGTTCTGCAAATAGCTAAGTCTGCAGGCGAATCGGATGTAAGTCCTATATCCGGACATTTAACCTTTAAAACTGGAAATGCATTAATTTTTTCTGCAACCGGACTTAAAATTTCTTTTACCCACTTCTCAGTATAACTACCGATAAAAGCATTTCTGCTCTGCAGAGTATCCTTTTTACCTTTATATTCCTTAGGCCAGTAAGCAATATATCTGCCGCCGTCTGTTACGTAAAAAAGTTTCTCCGGCGCAGCAATATTAAGGGATTCGGCAAAAAACTTCACTTCTTCGTCTTTATTCCACAACAGGCACACCTGCTTTAATAAATTTTATTAACCGAACGTCCTCGTTTTCCCCCGCTTCATGGTTCGCTGCTTCGATCTAGCAAAAGTCTCAAAAGCCATTTTGTCGACCGATTCGTAGGCATTTTGCTTTGACTGAATGGCTTCTTGTTCTTCGGGAGGGGTGCCGGGCAAGGGCGGCAGATTAAGTTCAGACAATATTTTTTTGTAGAGTTTTTCGGCTTGTTTCAGTGATTTATATTTTCCCACCACGCACCCCCGATGAACAATATAATATTTCCCATCATCAGGAACGTTGGGTGTGCCTTGTTCAACAGAAAGACTTGCCCGCTCCATTTTTACCAGGTAGGCCATCAAAAGTCCCTCCTTTTGTTTCCCTATGTTCGCTATTGCACCGGGCTTTTCCTTTTTATTCCCACGCTATTTTTTTATTGCGCCTTCTAAATCCGCAAATTGCCGCCATTCCTGCCGTATTACTTTCCCATGGCTTCTACCGCAACCTCACCGACCGTTTTATTCCATATTTCACCTTCCGTATACAAATGAAAAAGGGCGGAATCGCTTTTAAGCGGCCCCAGCCGGCCCTTTTCACATTCTGTGCCGATTATGCCGAGCGCCCACGCCGCATGTCCGCGGACTGCAGGGTCAACGTGGCCGAGCAAAGGCAAAATCACAGGAACGGCATCCTTTACAAGCTCCGGCTTCTGCCCGCCGATACGCCCGACAGCCCAAAGCACCCCGGCAGTAAACGCCGGATCATCCAGGCTTGAAAGCAATATGGTGATATACTCCCCAAATAAATCCGGCCGGTTCTTGATAATCTCTCCGATGGCCTGCGGAGCGTTCCAGCCGATACCGCCGGACTCCTCGTTCAGCAACCAGAACAGGCGGCGGATAATATCCCTGGCCGCTTCCTGGTTTTCAGCCGCCAGCGCGCCCACAACCAGACCCATCGCCTCCACAGCGCGCCAGCGGGTCAGGTCGTCTTGATCATAAAGCAATGAAAAAAGGTACCTGACAATCTTCCTCTTTTCACCCGCCAGACCGATCAACCGGTCATAATTCTTTTCTTTTAATAAACCCGACACTGAAGCCTTCACATAACTATTCCTCACTTATAGCACTGCTGCTTAATTATACCAAAACAAGCCGGCCGGGGTAAACAATATTTCACCTTTACCCTGCCCTGAAAGAAAACAAAATCAACAGGAGGAAATTTCCTCTAAAAGGCGAATGACTTTTATAAAATTATTTTTTTGGCGAAAGGGGATGTTATTAATACCCTCCGACAATATCTAAAAAGAGGTGAATTAAGTTGCAGGTTAAACTCTATGCTTTAAGCACCTGCCCCTGGTGTAAAAAAATGAAGCAATGGCTGACCGAAAAAGAAATTCCTTATGACTTTGTCGACGTGGACCTGCTGAAAGGAGCGGAACAGGAACAGGTCCTGGCGGAAGTGGACAGGCTGGCGGGCAAACGGTCTTTTCCCATCACGGTGGCAAACGGCAGGGTAATCCAGGGCTATAAGACCGATGAAGTCATGGAGGCACTCCAAAATGAAAAATAAAGTATTTTGTCCGGTGTGCCTGGTCTCATTTGTCGCCAGAGAACCTTTGGAAGAAGGATCGATCCTGATCTGCCCGGTGTGCGGGGCCAAACTGGAGGTCATGGAAATCGGCGATGAAGTCCTGGCGCGCAAGTTCCCCCAGGAACCGGCCGGGGAAATAACCGAACGGGTAAATACGTACGCCCGGCTGAAAGGGTACGTGTTCAACGAAAACAAGGACCTGGTAATGGAAGGTTTGATGCAAAAAAAAGAACAGTACGGCGATTTTTACTGCCCCTGCCGTTTCGACAACGTGCCCGAAAACATCTGCCCCTGCCTGGAAACAAGGATGAACCAGGTGCGCAAGGAAGGCAGTTGCCTCTGAGGGCTGTTTTATCTGCCGGAGTAAGGTTTACTCCGAAGCATAATTTTTGTATTTCTCATGAGTATCTAAACCCGTAATTTTTATGAAACCGCCTTCATCAAGAACAGCAATGCCTAGGGCCAGCGCCTTGTCATACTTCGAGCCGGGGTCTTCGCCAACCACCACATAGTCGGTGGCGCGGCTCACGCTGGAGGAAACCCTTCCCCCCAGCTTTTCGATCAGCTCCTGCGCCTGCTGGCGGGTAAACCCGCGCAAAGCCCCGGTGAGAACAAAAGTTTTGCCGGCCAGCAGTTTTTCCGCTTCCGCAGCCTCTTTTTCGCTCACCGTATTTACTCCTGCCTGCACCAGCTTTTCAATCACCCGCCGGTTTTGTTCGCCGGCAAAAAAGGCCGTAACGCTGGCGGCAATCTTCGGCCCGATCTCCGGAACGGCGGTCAGTTCAGCAGTGTCCACCATCATCAGCTTCTCCAGGGAACCGAAATGTTTTGCCAGAACCCTGGCCGCCCGCTCTCCTACGTGCCGGATGCCCAGGGCAAAAAGCAACCGGGCGAGGTCATTTTTTTTGCTGTCCGCTATGGCCTCCAGCAGGTTCCGGGCCGATTTAGGTCCCAGCCGCGAAAGCGCCACCAGATCTTCGTAGTGCAGGCTGTACAGGTCGGCCGGATCGGATGTCAGCCCCGCCTCCAGCAATTGCCCGACTACTGCCGGCCCCAGGCCGGTAATGTCCATGGCATTGCGGGAAGCAAAATGGATCAGCCCTTCCCGCGCCCTGGCCGGGCAGGCCAGGCTGGTACAGCGGACGGCGGCTTCTCCTTCTTCCCGCACCACTGCCGAACCACACTCCGGGCACCGGTCTGGCATTTGCCAGGCCTGCTCCCGGCCGGTGCGCTTTTCTTTCAGCACTTCCACCACTTCCGGGATGATGTCCCCGGCCTTTTGCGCCACCACGGTGTCGCCGATGCGGATGTCCTTCTCCCTGATCATGTCTTCGTTATGCAGGGTGGCTCTGGCTACCGTGGTGCCGGCCAGGCGTACCGGCGCCAGTACGGCCGTGGGAGTAAGCACCCCCGTGCGCCCCACCCGCACGATAATATCTTCTACCCTGGTTACCGCCTGTTCGGGTGGAAATTTATAAGCTGCGGCCCAGCGGGGACTTTTCATGGTGGCTCCCAGCCGTTCCTGCTGGGCCAGGGAATTGACCTTGATCACCATCCCGTCGACGGCGTAAGAAAGCGCAAAGCGCCTGTCCTGCCATTCCCGGCAGTAGGCAAGCACATCCTCCAGCTTATCAAAAACCTGGTGGTGCGGATTGACCCGGAAGCCCAGTTCCGCCAGCAGGGAAAGCGTTCCGGCATGACTTTGCGGCACAGGGCCTTCACTGTAGCCGATACCGTACACATAAATGTCCAGCTTGCGCCCGGCCGTCACCCGGGGATCCAGTTGGCGCAGGGAGCCGGCGGCAGCGTTGCGGGGATTGGCAAAAAGCGGCTCCCCGGCTTCCTCCCTGATTTCATTCAAACGGGCAAAGGCTTCTTTAGACATGTAAACTTCGCCCCTGATTTCCAACACCCCCGGGATAGGCTCTGTAACCGGCCGGCGCAACCGCAGCGGTATGCTCCTGATGGTTTTCAAGTTTTCGCTGATATCCTCCCCGGTTTCCCCGTCTCCGCGGGTGGCGCCGCGGATAAACCAGCCGTCCTCATATGAAAGGGAGACCGCCAGCCCGTCAATCTTGAGTTCCACCACGTACTCCACCGCCTCGCCGGGCAATGCCGAACGCACCCGCCGGTCGAAATCCCTCAGCTCACCTTCGGCAAAAACATTGGCCAGGCTCAACATGGAAACCCGGTGCCGCACCGTGACAAAGCCCTCCCGCGGTTTTCCTCCCACCCGCTGCGTGGGCGAAGAAGGGGTAACCAGTTCCGGGTGCTGTTTCTCCAACTGCTCCAGTTCCCGCATCAGCCGGTCGTACTGGTCGTCGGAAATAACGGGAGCATCCAGCACATAGTAACGGTAATCATGCTCCTCGATTTCCCGGCGCAGTTCTTCCACCCGCTGCCGGGGCCGGTCCGGAGCAACGCTCAAGGAAAAACACCTCCA
The DNA here is from genome assembly GCA_020062745.1 of Deltaproteobacteria bacterium. Classification (GTDB taxonomy): domain Bacteria; phylum Bacillota; class Desulfotomaculia; order Desulfotomaculales; family JAGUVT01; genus JAGUVT01. The sequence continues at coordinate 28,060 of JAGUVT010000056.1, read as the reverse complement.
CTTTCCTATGCCAGCAAAGTCGCCACCCACTTAATCACATAGGCGGACGGCAAAAAGATGGCCTGGGCCAGAATAGTACCGATAAACCGGGTCACCGTAAGGTAAAGCGCCATCTGTTTTACATCTTCCTCGCTGCGGTCACCGCGCAGGGCCTGATCGGTAATGGCCGCTGCCGTCGGCTCCACTACCGTGGCCGCCAGAATGGTGGCCACACCGTTTATCACCGCTGAAAGCAACGTCGCCGTAGAGCGAAAATCAGGGAAGAGCGCCCCGGCATAAAGAGCAGACAGCACTCCGATAGTATAGACACCGGTTACAATAATATTCGAAAACAAAAACCCTTTGGGGATACCCAACCGGCGCGCGACAACCGTTTTAACCGAACTGCGACGGGGCAGGTAGAGCTGCCTCGACAGCCGGAAAAGACGACGCGGGGAAAACATGAGCATCAAGATCATGCGGGGCACAGAACCCATTTCGCCAAACAACATGATCGCTCTGGTAAAGAGGCCGACAAAAGCCGGCAGCAAAGCCGCACCAAACACGGTTCCTACTGTTGCAGCGAAGATTACCAGCCGCATGTCGTCATTTAAATAATGCAGTTGCTGCCGGTAAGCCGGGTGGTTGACCAATTGTTCGGCAGAGACAATACTTCCTGCTCCAGCCTGGCCGGCAATAATGGCATGTTCTACAAGGGAGGAAAGAAGCGGGGCTTGCACGGTATTGGCCGTGCTGGCCACCAGAAAGATCACATTATAAAGAGAAAAGGCCGTAGCCAGGCGCTGGGTACGTACCCCGGAAAGGCGCACACCATAGATCAGAGTATTGATCAGGTGGATTACCGCCGTCATGACGGCTACTACAAGGAGACGATCCATAATCAATCCTCCAGAAACCTTCCATCCCGAAAATGTCATTGCGAGCAAAGCGAAGCAATCCGGGCTAAAGCCCTCGCAATGACAACTGCTGGTTATTTTTCCAGCGGGGCATAACGGGCCAGCAGGGTTTTTATTCCCATTTCCGGAAAGGCTACTTTTAACTCAATTTCTTCCCCTTCGCCCCGCACACCGACCACAACTCCCGCTCCCCACTTGCCGTGCCGCACCTTGTCACCTAAAGTAAAAGCCTCGGGAGCGCCGCAGAAACTCCCACCGGCAGGCTTACGGCTTTTTTCCGGGTAACCCGGATAAGTAACAACATCCACCAGGTGCGGTGGAATTTCGCCCAGGAAACGGGATGGTGGGTTAAAACGAGTGGCGCCGTAAAGAGTGCGCCTGAGGCAGTGGGTAAGGTAAATCTGCTCCCGCGCTCTGGTAATACCCACATAACAAAGACGCCTTTCTTCCTCTATCTCTCCCGGTTCCTCAAGAGACCGGGAATGAGGAAAGACACCTTCTTCCATCCCGGTTAAGAACACCACCGGAAATTCCAGCCCCTTGGCGCTGTGCAGGGTCATCAAAACCACCTGATCAGTGACCTCCCGGTAGCCGTCCACATCGGTAAACAAGGCGATTTCAGCCAGAAATTCCAGCAACCCCCCGGCGCCTGGCCGGTCGAACTCCCCGCTTACGGACAAAAACTCATCCAGGTTTTCCAGCCTGGTTCTAGCCTCCACAGTATTTTCGTCTACCAGTTCCTGCCGGTAGCCGGTCTGCTCCAGGGTTGCCCGCACCAGTTCGGTAATAGTCAACTGTTCGGACAAAACCGCCAGTTGCTGCAACAAATCACCCAGCAACTTAGCCCTATCGCGCATCCCGGCCGTAAGACCGGGAATTTCTGGAGCCCTGGCCAGCGCATCCACCAGGCTAACCTCTTTCCCCCTGGCAAACTCAACTATCTTTCCCAACGAAGCCTTTCCGATTCCCCGCCTGGGCACGTTGATTATCCGGCCCAGGCTCAATTCATCATGCGGATTGGCAATCAACCTGAGGTAGGCCAGAAGGTCCTTTATTTCCTTACGCTCATAGAATTTCAGGCCGCCGATAATGGTATAGGGAATACCTGATTGCAGAAAGATTTCTTCCACCACCCGGGACTGGGCATGAGTACGGTAAAGTACCGCAAAATCCCGGTAATGCCTGTCACCCTGTTCCCACAAGCGCCGAATATGCCTGCTTAAAAACCAGGCCTCGGCCTGTTCATCTTTCCCGCAGTAAACCGTTACCGGCGACCCTTCCCCGGCCGCAGTCCAGAGATGCTTTTCCTTGCGCCCGGAGTTATGACGGATAACCTGGTTTGCCGCTTTCAGGATCATCCCGGTCGAGCGGTAATTCTGCTCCAGCTTGATCACTTTCGCCTCGGGGTAATCCTTCTCAAAGCTTAAAATATTGCGAATGTCCGCCCCGCGCCAGCCGTAAATGGACTGGTCCGGGTCTCCCACCACACAGAGGTTTTTGTGCCCAGCGGCCAGCAGGTTGACCAGCACATACTGAACATAGTTGGTATCCTGGTACTCATCAATTAGAATATAGCGAAAGCGGCCCTGGTAACAGGCCAGGACCTGCGGGTATTCCTGAAAAAGACGCACAGTTAAAAATAACAGGTCGTCAAAATCAACGGCATTATTTCGCTTCAGCATATCCTCGTAGTGACGGTATACTCCAGCAAGCAGCCGGCTGTATGGATCGTCGGCCTGCCGTTCGTAATCTCCAACTTCTTGCAACAGATTTTTGGCCCGCGATATGGCTGCGGCCACTGCCCGGGGCGGATATTTTTTGCTGTCAAGATTCAATTCATTCAAGCAGTCCCTGACCGCCGTCAACTGATCATCGGCATCGTAAATGACAAAATTCCCGCTGCGGCCAAAAAATTCTGCCTGCCGGCGCAAGATACGCAGACAGGCGGCGTGAAAAGTACAAATCCAGAGGTCACGGGCCGCTTCCGGAAGCAAAGCCGCCACCCGTTCCCGCATTTCCCCGGCGGCCTTGTTGGTAAACGTAATGGCCAGGATGCGGTGCGGCGGTACCCCCGCTTCCTGCAGCAGCCAGGCAACCCGGTAAGTCAATACCCTGGTTTTCCCGCTTCCCGCCCCGGCCAACACCAGCAGAGGCCCGTCCCTGTGCTGCACCGCTTCAGCCTGAGGCGGATTAAGTCCCGCTAAAATATCCACTTAAGCCCTCACAAGTATAAAATTAAAGAATCCAGGAGTCAGAATACAGGAGCCACAATAAAAAGCTATCTTTAAAGAGCTGATAACTGAGGACTAATTGCTGATTGCTGTTTCTTCTAACTCCTTACTCCTGAATTCTCTTTTTTGTAAACTTCCGCCGGGTCGAACCGCCGCTCGCCGACCACGGTGGTACTGCCGTCCCGCTCCAGGCGGTAATGAAAACAGCTCTGATAACCTTCGTGGCAGGCGGCGCCTTTCTGCTCCACTTTAATCAATAAAGTATCCCGGTCGCAGTCGTAGTAAACCTCCCTCACCTTCTGCACATTCCCCGAAGTTTTACCCTTGTGCCAGAAAACCTGCCGGCTGCGGCTCCAGAACCAGGTTTCGCCGGTGGCCAGAGTCTTTTCCAGAGCTTCTTTGTTCATATATGCCATCATTAAAACCGTCCCGGTACGGGCGTCCTGGATAATGGCCGGGATAAGCCCGGCCTGATCGAACTTGAACATAAACATCTCCTTTATAAGCGAACTGCTATCCCTTGCAAATGCAGGTACTCCTTCGCCTCCCGGATGGAGTATTCCCCGAAGTGAAAAATCGATGCGGCCAGAGCGGCATCGGCCCCGCCAAGGGTAAGCCCTTCGGCCAGGTGTTCCAGGTTCCCTACGCCGCCTGAAGCAATAACCGGTATATTTACTGCTCCGGCCACTGTCCGGGTCAGGGCCAGATCATATCCGTCCCTGGTGCCGTCCCGGTCCATACTGGTTAGAAGAATTTCCCCCGCTCCCAAAGACTCCACCCGTTTCGCCCACTCTATCGCATCAATGCCGGTCGGAGTACGGCCGCCGTGAATGTAGACTTCCCACTGTCCAGACCCCGCCTGCCGGGCGTCAACAGCCACCACTATACACTGGCTGCCGAACCGGCCGGCAGCCTCCGCCACCAGACCGGGATTCTTTACCGCCGCCGTATTGATGGAAACCTTATCGGCGCCGGCGCCCAGAATGGCCCGGATATCCTCCAGGCTGCCGATTCCCCCTCCCACGGTATAAGGAATGAAAACTTCGCCGGCAGTACGGTAAACCATCTCAAGGGTGGTCTTGCGACCTTCGGCAGACGCCGTAATATCCAGAAAAACCAGTTCATCGGCCCCTTCCCGGTCATAAAAAGCAGCCAGTTCCACCGGATCACCGGCGTCTTTGAGATTAACAAAATTAGTGCCTTTCACTACCCGCCCGCCGGTAACGTCCAGGCATGGAATAATTCGTTTCTGAAGCATTATTCCTCCGTTTCCGATCCGGCGGCTATAGACAGAGCTTCCTTTAAGGTTACCGTTCCAGCGTAAAGGGCCTTGCCCAGGATCACCGCCTCAACTCCGTATTGCTCAAGCTTTGTTATTTCTCTTAAGTCATCCGCACTGGAAACTCCACCCGAGGCTATTACCTTCAAGCCGGTGGCCCGGGCCAGTTCGGCGGTGGCTGCCAGGTTCGGCCCTTTCAGCGTGCCGTCCCGCCAGATATCGGTAAATACCACCCTTTTCACACCCACCGCTTTCGCTTCCATGGCCAGCTCTGTAGTGCTCTTCTCCACGGTAACCCCCCAGCCTTCTACGGCCACCCGGCCGTCACGCCCGTCTATCCCCACCAGCACTTTATCCCCGTATTTCGCACAGGCTTCCGCCACCAGTTGCGACTTTAAAACAGCCGCCGTTCCGAGAATAACCCGTGACACACCCAGGCTCATCAACCGGTCTATTATATCAATATCTCTGATCCCGCCGCCTACCTGAACCGGAATATCAACCCCGGCCAAAATCTCCTTGATCATATCTAAATTCTTAGGCACGCCGGCAAAAGCCCCGTCCAGGTCCACCACGTGCAGCCACCGGGCCCCCTGTTCCTGCCACCGGCGGGCCACCGCAACCGGGTCACGGGAATAAACGGTCTCCTGTTCCGGGCGCCCCTCCACCAGGCGCACACACCGCCCGGCCCGTAAATCAATAGCGGGAATAATCAACATTTTTCAACCAACCTCCCAAAGTTCTCCAAGATACGCAAGCCAAGGCCACTGCTTTTTTCGGGATGGAACTGGATGCCGTATATGTTGTTCCTGGCCACTATAGACGCAAAATATCCTCCGTACCCGGTCAGGCCGACTACCAGGTCCGGGTCGGCCGGCTCGACAAAATACGAATGCACAAAATAAAAAGAAGAGCCTTCCGGAATTCCTTCCAAAAGGGGACAAAAGCGCCTGATTTCCACCTGGTTCCAGCCCATATGGGGGACTTTAACCCCATCCGGCAGGCGCCTGACCCATCCCGGGAAAATACTCAATCCCCTGGTTACTCCCCACTCTTCACTGGCTTCAAAAAGCAGTTGCTGGCCCAGGCAAATACCTAAAAACGGCTTCCCGTCCGCCACCGACCGTCGCACAGCCTCGTCTAAACCGGCAGCGCCAAGGTTATGCATGGCATCGGCAAATGCGCCCACCCCAGGTAAAACCACCCCCTCTGCCCGGGCCACCAGCGCCGGTTCTTTTACTATAACCGCTTCCACTCCTACTTTTTCAAAACCTTTTTGGACACTTCTCAAGTTACCCATCCCGTAATCAACAACGGCGATCATCACAATACCCCTTTGGTAGAAGGAATGCCGTTCAACCGGTGATCATATTCCACCGCCGCGCGCATAGCCCGGCTTAAGGCTTTAAAAACAGCCTCAATGACATGGTGGGTATTAGTACCGGCCAGCAGTTGAATATGCAGGGTAAATTCTCCATTAATAGCCAGAGCCCGCAAAAACTCCTCTACCAGTTCGGTATCAAAGTCCCCTATCCGCGGCACCGGCAGGTTCACCTGAAAAGCCAGAAAACCGCGTCCGCTCAAGTCCACAGCCGCCAGGGCCAGGGCCTCATCCATGGGAATACAGGCATGTCCGTACCGGGTAACGCCGGCTTTCTCTCCCGCCGCTGCTTTCAGAGCCTGCCCCAGGCATATGCCCACATCCTCTACGGTATGATGGCCGTCCACCGCCAGGTCCCCGCGGGCCGTTACTTCCAGGTCAAAAGCACCGTGCCTGGCCCACAGGGAAAGCATATGATCGAAAAAAGGCAAACCAGTTTCCACCCGGTACACGCCGGTACCGTCCAGGTTCAGATTAAGGAACACTTCCGTTTCACCGGTGCACCGGCTTACCTGCGCTTTACGCTGCTCCCGCATATTCTCCCTTAACCCCCCCTATCTCACTCAAGCCTTACCTCCACGGAGCGGGCATGGGCGGTTAAACCCTCCACTCCGGCCATTTTTACCACTGCCCGTCCCACTCCGGCCAGTGCCGCCGGTGTATATGAAATCACACTGGTTCTCCTTAAAAAAGTCTCCAATCCCAGCACCGAAAAAAAGCGCGCCGACCCGCCGGTCGGCAGAATATGACTGGGGCCGGCCAGGTAATCGCCCACCGCTTCCGGCGAGTGGTGACCGAGGAAGACGGCGCCGGCGTTCTCCACCAGCGGCAGCCAGCGAAACGGTTCGGCCACCATCAGTTCCAGGTGTTCGGGGGCAAACCGGTTGGCCAGTTCCAGGGCTTCTTTTAGGTCCGCTGTAATAACAATGAACCCGTACTCAGCCAGTGAGTGGGAGATAACCTCCCGCCTGGGCAGAGCCGGAACTTGCCTCTCGATCTCTTCCTGCACACGCCGGGCCAGTTCCCGGTCGGGAGTAATCAAAACCGCCGCCGCCATCCTGTCGTGCTCGGCCTGAGAGAGCATATCGGCAGCAACCCAGTCTGGTTTTGCCGTGCCGTCCGCCACTACCAGCACTTCACTCGGGCCGGCCAGCATGTCGATGTCCACTATACCGTAAACCTGTTGTTTGGCCAGTGTTACATAAATGTTGCCCGGGCCGGTAATCTTGTCCACTTTCCGAATGGCAGCGGTTCCGTAAGCCAGGGCAGCCACCGCCTGCGCCCCTCCCACCCGGTAGATCTCGGTAACACCGGCTTCAGCAGCCGCTACCAGGGTATATGGGCTTACCGTACCATCTGCCGCCGGTGGCGTAACCATGGCAATTTCCGCCACTCCGGCCACCCTGGCCGGAACTGCACTCATCAGAACAGACGAAGGATAGGCGGCAGTACCGCCGGGAACATAAATCCCCACTCGTTTCAAAGGACGAACCAACTGGCCCAGGATAACTCCTTCCGTTCCTGCTTCCAGCCAGGAACGGCGCAATTCCCGCCGGTGAAAAGCGGTAACATTTTCTAAAGCCAGCCGCAGTGCCGCCAAAAAATCATCGTCCACCTGCCGGTAGGCCTCCGCTATCTCATCTTCACTTACCCTGAGCGCAACCGGGGCTACGGCAGGCCCACCAAAAGAAACTGTAAATTCGCAAACCGCTTCGTCTCCCCGCTCCCGCACCGCTGCCAGAACGCGGGCCACTACCGCCCGGGCCTCCTCCATGCCGGCTATCTTTCTTTCCAGTATACGTTCCAGCAGGGAGGCGCCTGCTTCCACTATTTTAATCATTAATGTACCTTTCCTTTCGGCAACCACACCTCAAAGGTTGTCCCTTCTTCCAGCGTACTGAGAACTTTAACTCCTCCCTTATATTTCTTTACCAAAGAGCTTACTATATACAGCCCGAAGCCGCTATCCTTTCCATCTTTAGTAGTATAGCCCGGCATAAAAATCTTCTCGTGCAGTTCCGTAGGAATAAAAGAACCGCTGTTAGCGATAACAAAGCGATAGTATGTATCATTTTCACAGATCTCCAGGCGCAACCAGCGTTCATAATTATCGGCTTCTTTCAAAGCAAAAATAGCATTGTCAAGCAAATTACCAATTATCTGCACCAACTCAGAAGAATTCACAGCCAGTTCGGCCAGGCTCGAACGGACATCAACTTTCGTCTCCGCACCTATCTCTTCAAGCTCGCTCAACTTCGTCAAAAACAAGGCTGCCAACTCCGGTTTGGCCACATTAATAATGCGCCCGGCCAGCAGCAGATTACTGGTTACTTCACTAACATAGTTCAGCACTTCGTCATGTCTTTTCAATTGAACCAAACCGGCAATTACCTGTAAGTGATTTATAAAATCATGCCGGTGAATCCGCAATACCCGGATCATTTCCTCCGCCTTTTGCAGTTGAATCATCTGATCCCTGGCCAAAATATCGCCTTCTACCAATCTGCCGACTTCCTTGACCAAAATCAGAGAAATTGCCACAAATGCCAGCCCAATAAAAACAAAGATAAATAAATGAACTTCGTCCGGCAGTTTGGGAAAACCGCTGACTCCCCCGGAAAAGAGATAGCTGCAGACCCCCAGGCTTAACACCAGGATTATCTGAGTTAAAATAATAAAAATTAAAAAAAAGGCCTTCTTATTGAGGTTAAGCTTGCCGAGCATATCGACAACCACAACCTTTTTACCTTAATAGTAGATTCAACCCGCAAAACAAAACTAACAATGTAACGATACGATAATACTTTCTACAAGCATTCCTCAAATCCTTTACCAGACTGAGGAATTTTAATATTTCAAGAATGCTGCCGGGCCCGGTAAGCTATATCCCGCCTGAACTGCATACCATCAAAATAAACTCTTTCCACAGCCGCATAGGCCTTATCAGCAGCCTCAGAAACGCTGCCGGCAACCGCCGTTACACCCAGCACACGTCCTCCGTCGGTAACTATTTCATCTCCCCGCCGGGCCGTGCCGGCATGAAAAACTTTTATTTCCGGCGGCACATCCGCCAGGCCGCGGATCACTTTCCCCTTCCGGTAAGGGCCGGGGTAACCGGCGGAAGCCAGAACAACACAAACAGCGGCTCCTTTTTTCCAAAGTATATCCATCTGACCTAAGCGCCCCGCCAGAACCGCCTCTATTATTTCTATCAGGTCAGTTTCCAGCAAAGATAATACCGGCTGGGCTTCCGGGTCGCCGAAACGGACATTAAATTCCAGCACTTTCGGGCCTTCCGCCGTCACCATCAAACCGGCATAAATTACTCCCCGGTAGGTCCGCCCTTCTGAGGCCATACCCCGGATCAGCGGTACCAGGACTTCATCCAACGCCTGCCGGTATACTTTATCAGTACATACCGGGGTCGGTGCATAGGCACCCATACCGCCGGTGTTCGGGCCCTTATCGCCGTCAAAAGCTCTTTTGTGATCCTGGGACGATACCATCGGAACAACGGCAGTCCCGTCGGTAAAAGCCAGGATGCTCAGTTCCTCGCCGGTCAGACATTCTTCGATCACCACCCGGCGGCCTGCCTCGCCAAAAATCCGGTCCACCATAATGGAGCACACGGCGTTCAAAGCCGTTTCCTCATCTCCGGCCACAATGACACCCTTGCCGGCAGCCAGACCGTCGGCCTTCACCACACAGGGAACACCGTTGGCTTTAATATACCCGGCTGCCCGATCAGGGTCGTCGAACACGGCATAACGGGCAGATGGTATATTGTATTTTGCCATCAGTTCCTTGGCCAGCACTTTGCTTCCTTCAATAGCAGCAGCCGCCCCGGTGGGCCCGAAAATACGCATGCCGGATTCCTGAAAAACATCTACAATACCCGCTGTCAGGGGTACCTCCGGACCCACCAGGGTAAGATCAATGGCCTGCTGCCTGGCAAAAGACCGCAGCGCCGGTATATCTTCGGCGCCGATATTGACACAAGCAGCCTCTCCGGCAATACCGGCATTACCGGGAGCGCAGTAAATCTCCTTCACCTGCGGACTCTGGCGCAATTTCCAGACCAGCGCGTGCTCGCGCCCGCCGCCCCCAACCACTAAAACTTTCATAAACTCCTCCTCCAAACCCCGGTAAAACAATGCGAGATTTTTTCGTTGACCGCTTCAACCTCCTAATGTTTGAAGTGGCGCATGCCGGTAAACACCATGGCCAGGTTGTGTTCGTCGGCAGCCTGAACGGATTCGTCGTCCCGCACCGAGCCGCCGGGCTGGATAATGGCCGTGATACCGGCCCTGGACGCTTCATCAACGGTGTCGCGGAAAGGGAAAAAGGCGTCCGACGCCAGCACCGCTCCCATAGCCCTTGTGCCGGCCTGCTCGAGGGCAATGCGGGCCGAGCCCACCCGGTTCATCTGACCGGCACCGACACCAATCAGCCGGCGTCCCCTGGCAACCACAATGGCGTTGGATTTCACGTGCTTGACCACCGTCATGGCAAAAATCAATTCGGCCAGCTCCTCTTCATCCGGCTGCCGCCTGGTGACCACTTTCAACTCCGGCCGGCGCAAAACCTCCCGGTCGGTTTCCTGTACCAGCAGGCCGCCGTTTACTTTACGCATGTCCAGCCGATCGGTGGACCCGCAGGCCTGGTCTCCAGTTGCCAGCACCCGCAGGCCGGCCCGCTTTTGCAAAACCGCCAGAGCCTCTTCATCATAACCGGGGGCAATTACCGCCTCCAAAAAAATTTCGGCCATTTCTTCAGCCGTCGCCGCATCAACAGGCCGGTTGAAGGCCACGATACCGCCGAAAGCAGAAACCGGGTCGGCCTCCAGCGCCCGCCGGTAAGCTTCCGCCGGCTCCGGCGCACACGCGCAGCCGCATGGATTGTTGTGCTTTATAATCACCGCCGCCGGCCGGTCAAATTCCCGCACCAGCTCCAGGGCGGCGTTAAGATCCAAAATATTGTTGTAGGAAAGCTCCTTGCCGGCCAGTTGCACAGCATTGCCGGCGCATGGTCCGGATACCGCCGGGTCCCGGTAAAAAGCCGCCTTCTGGTGGGGATTTTCCCCGTAGCGCAGGGACTGCGCCCGCTCAACAGAAATGTTGAAAACACGGGGAAACATCTCCCCCGGGTTGACCAGCCCGTCGAAATAAGCGGCAATGGCCGTATCATACATGGCTGTGTGGGCAAACGCCTCGCCGGCCAGGGACAGTCGCAGCTCTTCGCCCGGCCCGCCTTCCCGCAAGGCGGCCAGAATTTCCCCGTAGCGGGCCGGGTTAACCACCACCAGCACGTACCGGTAGTTCTTGGCCGCCGAGCGGACCATGGACGGGCCGCCGATGTCTATATTCTCAATAGCCTCCGCCAGGGTGACACCGGGCCTGGCCACCGTTTCCCGGAACGGGTAAAGGTTTACCGCCACCAGGTCAACCGGCGCAATCCCGTGTTCCTTTATCTGCTTCAAATGTTCATCCGTGCGCAGGGCGAGAATGCCGCCGTGTACAGCGGGATGCAGTGTTTTTACCCGCCCGTCCAAAATTTCCGGGAAACCGGTGACGTCAGAAACAGAAACGACGGGAATACCGGCTTCCCGCAAAGCACCGGCCGTACCGCCGGTGGAGATGATCTCCACCCCGAGTTCCGTAAGGCCGCGGGCAAACTCCACCACTCCCGTCTTATCCGATACGCTGATCAGGGCACGCTTCACGGGCAATAGAATCTCCTCCTCACTCTTTTTCAATCAACACCCGCCGTCCGGCGATTTTCAGCCTGCCCGTGCTGAAAAGGCGGATGGCCTCCGGGTAAATACGGTGCTCCTGCTCCAGAATGCGGGCAGCCAGAGTGTCAGGGGTATCTTCATCAAACACCGGCACCACCGCCTGGATAATAATCGGGCCGGTATCCACCCCTTCATCAACAAAATGAACCGTACAGCCGCTGAACTTAACCCCGTATTCCCAGGCCTGCCGCTGGCCGTGCAAGCCCGGGAACGCCGGCAGGAGAGCCGGGTGGATATTTAGAATGCGGCCGGGGAAAGCATTCAGCATCACCCGCCCCACCAGCCTCATGTAACCGGCCAGGCAGACCAGTTCCACCCCGTGGCCGCGCAAAACTTCCACCACTGCGGATTCGTATTCCTCCCGGCCGGAAAAAGCGCCGGGATCTATAAACACCGCCGGGATACCGCCCCGGCGCGCCCTTTCCAGGGCAAAGGCAGACCGGTTGTCGCTGATCACCACCGCCGCCAAAGCCTCAATCCACCCCTCCCGGGCCGCGTCGATAATGGATTGCAGGTTTGAACCCCGCCCGGAAGCCAGCACGCCCAGGCGCAATTTACCCATCTTCATTCCCCCAACATAACGTTCAGCAACCAGCAGCTAAAGAAGTGATAGAGAACCGTCCCTAGACAAAGACTTTGAAAATTACCCCTTCGTCATTGCGAGCCGCCCTCCTGTGTCATTGCGAGCCGCAGGCGAAGCAATCTCATTCTGCTTTAGACAAAGATTACCTTCCGGTCTCCTTCCACTACCTCCCCGATAAGGCAGGCCTCTTCGCCAACGTCCGCCAGGTCTTTTAATATATTTCCGGCTTCTGCCGCCGGCGCTACCATTACCAGGCCGATACCCATGTTAAAAGTGCGCAGCATTTCGGTTTCGGCTATTTTCCCGAGTTCCTGAATCAAACTAAAAACCGGCGGCAGGCGCCAGACGGAACGGTTCAACTCCACCGCCGTACCGGCCGGCAAAATACGGGGGATATTTTCCACCAGGCCGCCGCCTGTAATATGCGCCATCCCTTTGATCCCGTACTTCTTCAGAAGGGGCAGGACAACCGGCGCATAAATCCGGGTGGGCTCCAGCATTTCCTCCCCCACGGCGCGCCCCAGTGCCGCCAGGTAAGTATCCACACCGTACCCGGCCACCTCCAGCAAAACCTTGCGGGCCAGGGAATAGCCGTTGCTGTGCAGGCCGGCGGAAGGAAGGCCGATTACCCGGTCACCGGGCCGGATGGTACGGCCGTCGATAATCCCGGCCCGTTCCACCACCCCTACCGCAAAACCGGCCAGGTCGTATTCATCCGCCCCGTAAAAGCCCGGCATTTCCGCCGTTTCCCCGCCGAGCAGGGCGCAGCCCGCCTGCCGGCAACCGGTGGCGACACCGGCTACGATAGCAGCCGCCTTTTCCGGCGCCAGCCTGCCCACGGCAAGGTAATCCAGAAAGAAAAGGGGCTGTGCCCCATGCACCAGAATATCGTTCACGCACATGGCCACCGCATCGATACCGATGGTGTCATGGCGGTCCATCAGCATGGCCACCCGCAGCTTGGTACCCACCCCGTCGGCGCCGGCCACCAGCACCGGCTCCCGGTAACCGGCCCGGTCAAGGGCGAAAAAGCCGCCGAAACCGCCTATATCGGTCAAAACCCCGGGCCGGAACGTGCTGCGGACGGCATCACGCATCAGCCGCACCGCCTTTTCCCCGGCATCAATATCAACACCGGCGCCGGCGTAAGTCAAACCTTCATCCATTCGCAAAACCCCTTCTCCTAACAAGACTCCAGCACATACTTGCCGCCGTCCTGCAGCCTAGGCATCTCCACCGGGTAATCGCCGCTGAAGCAGGCCGTACAAAAATAATCCCGCCTGTCGCCAAAAACCCCCAGCAGCCCATCCAAACTCAGGTAATACAGCCCGTCCGCGTCAATTAACCGGCGGATTTCCTCCACCGGCTTGCGGGCCGCAATCAACTCATCCTCGTTGCTGGTGTCGATGCCGTAATAACAGGAGCGGATTACCGGCGGCGAACTGAGACAGAAATGTACTTCCTTCACTCCGCACTCCCGCAGCATGGCCACGATCTTACCGCTGGTAGTGCCCCTGACAATGGAATCGTCCACCATTACCACCCTTTTGCCGGCCAGCACATCCCGGATCGGGTTCAGTTTCAGGCGCACCCCCAGGTCCCGCACATTCTGGCTGGGCTGGATAAAAGTGCGGCCGATATAGCGGTTCTTCATCAAACCTTCTTCAAAGGGAATACCGGAAACGTCAGAATACCCCCTGGCCGCCGTCGTCCCCGAATCCGGCACGGCAATTACCAGGTCGGCCTCGACCGGGTACTCCCTGGCCAACTGCCGTCCCATCTCCCGGCGCACCCGGCTCACATTAAAGCCGTCCATCCGGCTATCGGCGCGGGCAAAATAAATATACTCAAAGATGCAGTGAGCCCGCCGGCAGGGGGACAGGGCCTGCCGGGAAGCAAGCCCTCCTTCATTGATGATGATAATCTCACCAGGTTCCACATCACGCACTGCTTCGGCCCCGACCGTATCCAGCGCGCAGGACTCCGAGGCAATCACGTGCGCCTCCCCCAACCGGCCCAGACACAAGGGGCGGATACCGTGCGGGTCCCGCACGGCAATCAGGCTTTTTTCAGTCAGCATCAAAAGGGAGTACCCGCCCTTAATGTCAATCATGCATTTCATAATAGCCTCTACCAGGCTGTTTTGACTATACCGGGCAATAAGGTTGACGATTACCTCGCTGTCGGTGGTGGACTGAAATACCGACCCGGTGGAAGCAAGGCGGGAACGCAGTTCAGCAATGTTGGTCAGGTTTCCGTTATGGCCGAGACCGAGCATGCCCCGGGCATAGCGGAAAACAAGCGGTTGAGCGTTTACCGGAAGGCTGGCCCCGGTGGTGGAATAGCGCACGTGGCCCACGGCCAGGCAGCCGTTGAAAGCACTCAGCTTCTTGTGGTTAAATACCTCGGACACCAGGCCCATATCTTTCTGCAGTTGAATTGTTTTTCCGTCGCCGACAGCGATTCCGGCACTTTCCTGGCCCCTGTGCTGGAGGGCATAGAGGCCGTAGTAGGTTAACCTGGCGACATCCAGACCGGGACCGTAAATACCGAAAAGGCCGCACTCTTCCACCGGTTTATCCGGCAAAGAGAATCTCCCGTGGAGCATTTTCATCCCTCTCTCCCGTGTTTAAAAACCTAGTCGCCCGCCAGCCGCCGGTAAACTTCTGCATAAGCTTCCTCAACATGGCCGAGATCGCGCCGGAAGCGGTCCTTATCCATTCTCTCACCGGTTTTACGATCCCAGAGGCGGCAGGTATCCGGCGATATTTCATCACCCAGCATAATCTGATCCCGGCAGACTCCAAACTCCAGCTTGAAGTCAACCAGGTCGATATCTCTCTCCGCAAGGTAATCCAGGAGAACATTGTTTACTTTGAAGGCAATCTCTCTTATTGTTTCCATCTGATCCGGTGTGGCCAGTTCCAGGGACTGGATATGAAAATCGTTGATCATGGGGTCGCCCAGTTCGTCACTCTTGTAATAGTATTCCAAAACCGGCCGGGAAAGGGGCGTGCCTTCGGGCATACCCAGGCGTTTGGCCAGGCTGCCGGCAACAATATTGCGCACCACCACTTCCACCTTGATAATGTCCAGCGGCCTTACCAGCATCTCCCGCTCGTTTACCTTCTCTACAAAGTGGGTGGGTACTCCATGCTCTTCCAGCAGGCGAAAAAATTTTTCCGAAATAAGATTGTTCAGCACCCCTTTATCCCTTATGGTACCTTTCTTCGCCCCGTCAAAAGCCGTGGCGTCGTCTTTGAACTCAACCAGGTAAAGCCCGGGATCGGCGGTGCGATAAATCTTTTTAGCCTTCCCCTCGTACAGAAGCGCCAGTTTCTGCGCCATTTTCTTCCCTCCTAAAGGCCGAAGCGGCGGTATATTTTATCTACATGCCGTAAAAAAAAGTCGTAACTGAAAAGCGCCTGCAGTTCCTCCCGGCTGATTTCCGCCGTCACCTCAGTGTCCGCCAGCAGCAATTCCCGGAAACTTTCCCCGGTCTGCCAGGTGCGCATGGCGTTGCGCTGCACCAATTCATAAGCCCGTTCCCGGCTGAGGCCCTTTTCAACCAGAGCCAGCAGCACCCGCTGGGAAAAAACCAGGCCGCCTGTGCGTTCAATATTACGGCGCATGTTCTCCGGATAAACCAGCAGGCCGGCCATAACCCCGGTAAACTTTGCCAGCATGTAATCCAGGGTAATGGTGCTGTCCGGAATAATGACCCGCTCCACTGAAGAGTGGGTAATGTCCCGCTCATGCCACAGGGCCATATTTTCCAGGGCGGCCGTGGCATTGCCCCGGAGCACGCGGGCCAGGCCGGCCACCCGCTCGGCGGTAATGGGATTGCGCTTGTGGGGCATGGCTGACGAACCCTTTTGCCCCTTTTTGAAAAATTCCTCCACTTCCCGTATTTCGGTGCGCTGCAGGTTGCGGATTTCGGTGGCGAACTTTTCCAGAGAACCGGCAATAATCGCCAGGGCGGTCATGTACTCGGCATGGCGGTCCCGCTGCAGCACCTGGGTGGATACCAGTGCCGGGACAAGCCCCAGCCTGTTGCAAACATGCTCTTCCACCCGGGGGTCAATCTCGGCGTAGGTTCCCACCGCGCCAGAAATTTTACCCACCCCCACGGCAGTCAGCGCCCGTTCCAGGCGTCCGATGTTGCGCCCGGTCTCGGCCACCCAGAGCAGCATCTTCAAGCCGAACGTGGTGGGCTCGGCATGGATGCCGTGCGTACGCCCGACCATGATCGTACTGCGGTGCTCCCGCGCCTTTTCCAGAAGCACCCCGCGCAACTCCTTCAGCCTGCCCAGCAGGTGGAAGCCGGCTTCCCGCATCAGCACCGCCAGCGCCGTATCGAGCACGTCCGAAGAAGTAAGCCCCATGTGGATATACTTGGCGGCGTCGCCGACGTACTCGGCCACACAGGTGGTAAAGGCAATTACATCATGGTCGGTTACTTTCTCTATTTCGGCAATCCGCTGCACATCAAAACCGGCCTTCTCTTTAATCGCCGCCAGCGCTTCCGGCGGAACCAGCCCCAGTTCGGCCAGCGCTTCGCAGGCATAGATTTCAATATCCAGCCACTTGCGGAACTTGTTTTCCTCCGACCAGATCCGCTTCATTTCCGGTAACGTATAGCGTTCAATCAAAACCTGCCGTCTCCTTTCCGGTTCAGGTAAGCCTCAATGCCCAGTTCGGCCAGCAGGGCGTCTTTGGCCTCCACTTTACGGGCCTGCGCGGCCTTGAAAGACTCCACCTTCTCCCGCACCGGCGGATGGCCGGCTCCGATGATCTGGGCGGCCAGTATGGCGGCGTTGCCGGCCTGGTTGATGCCCACGACCGCCACCGGCACCCCGGGCGGCATCTGCACCATCGCATAAAGGGCGTCCACCCCGTTTAGCGCGCCGTAACTGACCGGCACGCCGATTACCGGCAAAGAAGTGTGCGCGGCGATTACCCCCGGCAGGTGCGCCGCGCCCCCCGCCCCGGCAATAACCGCCTTCAGTCCCCGCCCGGCGGCCGACCGGGCATAACCCGCCGTCTTGTCCGGTACCCGGTGGGCAGACGATATTACCACTTCATACGGTATCCCGAATTCATCCAAAACCTTCGCCGCTTCCTTCATTACCGGCAGATCGGAATCACTGCCGGCCACAATCCCCACCAGCGGCTGAAACATCAAATCAATCTCCTTCCCGGAAAAAATATACCCGGTCAAAGGGAACATACATCAAAACGCCGGGCTTTTTTATACGCTTATCTTACCAAAGGCGTGATTATACGTCAACCTTAACCATGTATCCCGGCAACCGGTTTACTCTCCATCTGTATGGCGGTAGTCGTATTGTACTGCCGTCTTCCTGGTGATGCTGCACCTGTAATTCTTTTTTTAACGTTTCTCAATAAAAGTGAAATATTAAAGTTGATTTACTAAACGATTTCGTTTATAATGAGAATGTTGAAAGGAGTGGCGATATGTCAGTATCTGAACAGCTCAAAATACTGTGTGTCAAGCTCGGGATAAGCGTTTCCGAACTCGGACGAATATCAGGAAAAAGCCCGCAAGCTTTCAGCCAGAAAATGAAACGGGAAAGTTTTACGGTCGACGAATTGAAGCAAATCGCGGAGGCCGCTGGTTGCCGATATGAGGGGGCCTTTATTACGTCTTCCGGCGAAAAGGTTACGTACTGAAAAGGGGGGATTGTCCTATGAAGATGGAGAAAAGTTCTTACACGTGCTCGGCTTGCGGTAAAAATTTCAGCACATCTATTTCGAATGCCGGTTATCCGGGTGGAAAAGACTGTGAAAGTATAAACTGCCCCTGGTGCATTACGGAAAATGGCACAATTATAACCAGCGGGATTATTACCTCATATCGGGAGGAAAAAGGAGGCGGTGATAGCCGGTGACCATATATGAAAAAATCGACCGCTGCCACAAGGCGATAAGCGAGGTTCGCCCCTTCGAAGGGCATATGCTGAAGCAGTTGAAGGACTACTACCGCATCGGGCTCACATGGTCGAGTAATGCCATCGAGGGGAACACCCTCACCATCAGCGAGACAAAGGTGGTGCTTGAGGACGGTCTAACCATCGGGGGCAGGCCGCTCCGGGATTTCTATGAGACGGTGGGCCACGGCCAAGCCTATGATTTCATGTTTACCCTGATTGGGGAGCAGCGCATAACTGTGGAGGACATTAAAACCATGCATCGCCTGTTCTACAAAAGCATTGACGAGGCAAACGCCGGCACATGGAGGAAGGAGAGCGTTATCGTCTCCGGCACCAGGTATGTCTTCCCCCGGCCACAGGAGATTGATGGGCAAATGCGGAAGCTGGAGAAATGGGTAGAGGCCGAGCGGAACAATTACCATCCAGTAACCTTTGCCGCGCTGCTGCACCTGAAGTTTGTATCAATCCACCCATTCACCGACGGCAACGGCAGAACGAGCCGCCTGATCATGAATTTGGCGCTGATACAAGACGGTTATCAGTTGGCAATTATTCCCCCTGTGCTCCGGCCAGAATACAACGACACCATCCGGCAGTACCAGAACAAGGGTAAATCGGAGCCGTTCTGTGAATTCATTGCCGAGCGGGTATACGAAACGCAGAAGGAAATCATGCGGCTGCTGCATATTCCGTTTCCAAAAATGGCATAGCATAACCGAGCGGGCATCCTTCCAAGGTCATGCCTGTTCAAAACTGCTGCCATGATTACCGCTACCCATTACACAGTAGAGCAAGGCCAGAAATCCAGTGTTTAAGCTGGTTTCCGGCCTTTATGCTGTCACTCCCACTCTATCACTTGAATTTATCTTGAGGTTTTTCCCCTTGATTTTAGTTATTTCTATTGCCTCTGTTATTTATTTTATCAATATTTTTTGGGTTTAGGAATATTTTTGTTGCCATTTTGCTGCCACGGTTTTGGGTCGAATTCTGGCTCGTCCTTGATTTTTATTCCCCAGCTTTTTAGGATGGCGACAGCGTCCTCGTGCGCCTTCTTCTGCTTTTCCTCGGACAGTTCCACATGCCCGACGACCTCTCCGCCGATGGGTTCGTGCCAGCGCGGGTGCGAGAATGGCTTGTCGTATCGTTTCTCCTCACTCATACAGGTACCTATTCTTTGACCGCTTCGCCTTCGATTGAGAGCGCAGCATGTCGGCGGTAACTGCCGCAATTTCCGAAAGCCTGGACTGGGGTTCAACACGGCATTTTATAACCACGGGTACCCTTTGCCCTGTCTTCTTCCGGACACTCGGAATGCCTGCCAGTTCATTAAAACTGTAGTGCATGGTTCCGCCCTCCTTTACCTCAAATTCCGAACTCCCGCCGGTACCAT
The DNA here is from genome assembly GCA_020062745.1 of Deltaproteobacteria bacterium. Taxonomy (GTDB): domain Bacteria; phylum Bacillota; class Desulfotomaculia; order Desulfotomaculales; family JAGUVT01; genus JAGUVT01. The sequence goes on along the minus strand of JAGUVT010000056.1, from coordinate 8,552 downwards.
TGGTGAAGGTCATCCGTGGTTTTGATTTTGGCCGCCATGGTTTCTCCTCCCTCGACCATCTTATAATGTTCGCGCCGAAACTCCTCAACCGTCAACACATCAAACCGCCATTCTCCCGGCATGTAACCTGTGGACGTAAACGTGAAACCATTCTCGTCTTCCGCTGCAACCTTGCCAGGGATTTCGTGGCCTCTGATGGTATCGTCAAATCGGAGCACTTCACTGTGAATATGCACGTCGAGGGCCAGTCCGGCGCACGCGGTCTCGCCTGGGAGCGTATAAAAATAAACTGCACGTCTGTCCATAGTCTGGCACCTCCTGCTTCTCAAAAAATAAGCACCGGGTACCGTGCGTAATACTGGTGCCTTTTCGGTGCCTGCACGGTGCTCGTGCTATGCTATTATATAACAATTTTTCCTGCTTGTAAACCGGTTATCGCCATTCATCTAGTGCCGGTATTTTACTTGGTTCCCTTTGATAGCTGAGTTTGGAATTTGCTGAAATTAACCACCTGGATGTAGCAACCGTCCTCTGCCTGGTACCGGGCAATAAGTCCGCTGTCATGGAGATCCTGCAACATGCCGTTTACCTGGCCGGCGGTTACATCATCGTATCCCAGGATTGCCTTCTTAATCGCTCTGGGCCTGTCCTCCAGGCGTCCCTCTTTGTCTGCCCTGCACCAAAGCCCTATGAATAAAAGTCGGGTCAGCGGTGAAAGGCGGCCCAGGGAGTCATTATTGAAAAATCGGGGCTTCATGCCGCGTATTTGCTCCATCTCCTTGCGGAAAACCGGGGATATTTGTACTGTGTTCATCTTGCTTCGCTCCTCTCTGTGATTTTTATGGTGTCCGTCTCTCCGTTGAGCAGCCTAATCAGCTGGGCGCCCATCCGGAGACCGTCGATATAGCCCTGGTCGTACATTGCAGTGGTAAAAATGTTGAACTTGTCCTCTGCAGCGCATTTGCCGACTTTCTCGGTCAGCAGGTTCAGGATTTCCTCCTTCGCCAGCTCGGTATCCTTCTTAAAGTCCGCCGTCGATATGGCATATGTGTCGTTCTCTTCCTGTAAAAAGCAGGCTAACTGATAGATGGTCTTCTTCATTCCTCATGCCTCGTTTTATTGTTCGCCCCGGAGCGGGCACCAGGGCGGCGACATTCTCGCATATCGTCCTGGGACGCGCTGGGGGGTCTTGCCGTGCTCACATACGTGGTTCATCATCATGGTGTCCTTCACGCTGTCGTAGTGGCGCTCTGTGGCCCTGTGGTGCTCGCAGTCGCTGCAGTGGGGGATTGGTTTATCCTCTTGCCGGCTTAATGCCGCAGGAAGCTCTTGAATTAATTCCTCGCCCCAGATCTCCGCCAGCTCCTTGCTGTGCTTCATCATCACCGGGATTCCGGCGGCTCGTGCCGTCTGGAAGATTGCCTCTATCCATTCGCGCTTCGGCTTTACCTTGCCACGCCTGTTTCCGGTCTCGGCTCCGACGATAATCCAATCCATGAATGTAAGGTCTTCGATGTCTATCGCCTCCATGACCGGCTCTATGCTGATGAATTGGTTATGCTGCCTCCGAGGGAGGTATACTATCCGGTCGAGGTCGGTGCTCCGGCAGACGGTCGTCCCGTACCAGAAGTTTCCGGAGCGGGGGAGTTGCCCTATGGAACTAATCTGCTCATACCTCTCCGGGTGTCTCGTCAAGAAGAGGTAATTGTGCCATGGCGCCGCGTCGCAAGCCCTGAATACTTCCTCTATCCAGCCGTCGGTTACCCAGGCTCCGAAAAGGTCAGCCATGCTGCAGACAAAAATGTTGGCCGGCTTCTTCTTTTGTGCTGGCATAGCCAGCCGGTACCGGTGGAGCGTGGGGATAAATCCGGCTGGGCAGGGTATCACCTTGCCGCCCCAATTCTTGAAGGGCTTCTCCAAGGTGTAGAGCCCGGCCTCGTCCCTCTGTAGCTGGCTGGAGCCTTTGTTCATCCTCGGGTCGCCGGAGAAGCGTTTCGCTTGTTTGGCAGCGTAGCAGTATTCGCACCCCGTCCGACAGCCGGTCACTGGGTTCCATGAAAAATCGCAGAAGTTTATCTTGCTCTTGTTCATCATCTTGGGGTTCCTCCCGTGGCCGCATGCCGCTGTCCCTGCTTTGCTATTGCGGCTCCTTCTTTGCGGAGCGTTTCCGCTTCCTCCGGTGTCCTGGCTGTTATCATGATTGTTATTACTCCGGGCTTTAATTCCCTTGCTGCATATGCGGGGGTTTCATCCTCATCTATCGTGATGAAGTACCGGAGCTTTGGCTGCTTTGTTTTTGCTGGAAAATTAATTATTTCTGCCATGCTTATCTATCCTCCCTGTTTTTCACTGCCGCCTTGGAGCCAGTCGATTTGTTTCCTGGCTGTCGGCGCGAGTGTATTTGTCCATCTCAATAAAAACTTCGATAGGTCTGCTCGGCCTCTTCCTCTGTATGGAAGTCCATCTGTTCGTTCATAAGGGCTTCCAGTTCCTTGATTGTGTCATGGTCAAGACCTGCCTGTTTGGCCGCTCTTATCATGTATCCTATTGCCGCTGCGTTGGTCATCCTCATTCTCCTTTCCAAATTGTCAAAGAACAATTTATATAAAAGGGGCGCCATCTTTCCCCCTCTGGCGGCGGGTTCCCGCGACCTCCCCGGCAGTGGGCCGGTTCATCGGTTTCGGCCTGGCCCCACCAGGCTCTCATTCAGGCGGGTTTAATATTCCCTTCTTGGTGTGTCCCAGTCACAAATCGTTGCTCCGCGAGACTCCATCCAGTCTTCATAATTTAGGAATTCTCCGCCACTCTCCCGGTATGCGAGAGCATCTTGATGGTTGGCAAAGCAAGTCCAACACATGGGGTTCTTTTCATTCTCGTCGTCAGCGGTAAAATGGGCTTCGTTAGTAGGGTGAAACTTTCCGCACGAGGAGCATTTGAAATAAGTTTTCATGCATCTCATCCTTTCCTCTTTTTTGCCTGCTCCTGGTTGGTTATCCACCCGCGCCGCGTGGAGGCGGCAGGCTTGCGGGTACCGGCGGTCTTATTTTCCCGCCGTCATGTAGTCATAAAGTTTTGCCTTAAGGATGGTGATTTCCGTTTCTTTGGCGTTCATGGTAGCCTTCAGGTCGTCGATTTCGTGGGCGTATTTGCTTGCACGTTCTTGCGTTGCGTCGAAGTTTTCGGTTGTGGCCCGGTGAGCTTCCTGCACTGCCGCCAGCATTGTCTTGGTCTTGGCAAGTTCCTCATTGATTCTCTTCTCAGTATCGTCGGCCTTGATAGCCCGGTCGATGTATTCCTGTGTGGTGAGGCCCCAGTCGTTCTCGATGTTCTGTTCGGCCAACTCGAAGGCTCCGGTGAAGGCTGCCGCTAGGTAGCTGTTCTCTCCGAGTTCGGCGACCATCTGCTTGATTTTCTCCAGGGTCTTGCGCTCCTGTTCCTTCGTGGCTATCATTGTTGCACCTCCTTCTTGTTAAGCCAGGCGTCTCTTGTCTGCCTGCAGGCTTCCAGGGTGGGTTTAACACAGGAGAATAATTCTCCATCTGCGTGCCGGTAGTCGTATTGGACTGCCGTCTTCCTGGTGATGTTGCTCCTGAAGGTTTCGTACTGCTCTTGGCCGTTGGCCAGGTTTCTTGGATTTAACATTTCATTCTCTCCTTTTGGCACATTTCGCTTTTTGCAAATAATATTTCGTGTTCTCGTATTCAATTCTATTGTTAAATGCTCTTGATGTCAATATCTTTTTTCGCATATTACAAATATATTTTTGACATCACGATATTTTAGTGTTATTATAATCGTGGAAAGGAGGCGGCTCTATGATAAGCTATGACCCGCTATGGCATCTTCTGATAGATAGAAAGATGGGAAAACTTGAGTTATGCAAGAAAGCCGGTATTGCTACATCGACTCTTGCGAAGCTCGGAAAAAATGAGAATGTCGCGCTGTCGATTTTGGAGAAAATATGCCTTGCGCTCGACTGTCGGATAGAGCAGGTCGTCGAGATAAAAAAAGGCGTAGGGGGTACAGATAATTAATGTATGGTCTGAGCAATACGCGCTTATATGCCATCTATAGCGGCATTAAACAGCGCTGCTATAATCCGAAAAAAAGGGGGATTGTCCAATGACTTTATATGATAAAATCGACCGCTACAAAGCATCAATTGATGAGCATCGTCCTTTTGAGGGCCACCTGCTCAATGAAATAAAGGGCTATTACCGTATTGGTCTCACTTGGTCGAGCAATGCTCTGGAAGGAAATACCCTCACCATTAGCGAGACAAAGGTGCTGCTGGAGGATGGGCTGACTGTTGGCGGTAAACCGCTTAAAGACACATTTGAGGCACTGGGGCATGCACAGGCGTACGACTTTATGTTCACGCTGCTGGGTAGCCGTCGTATCACTGAGGCTGATGCTCTAACAATGCACCGAATGTTTTATACAGGAATAGATGCTAAAGAAGCCGGCCACTATCGTGACCGCCCTGTCTTCATAACCGGTTCCAAGTATACAGTGTGCGACGTGAAGCTGATCGGGCAGGAGATGGCAAAACTATTTCAATGGGTCGCAGAGAAGCGGGACAAATATCACCCAGTCAAGTTCGCAGCTCAGTTACACAAGCGATTCGTATTTATTCATCCTTTTATCGACGGCAATGGTCGAATTTCCAGACTGCTGATGAACACGGCTCTCATTCAGGACGGTTACATGCTGGCTGTGATCCCGCCGGTTTTGCGTCAGGAGTATAACAGCCTGCTGGAGCGAGCCCATAAAGATGACCGACCGTTTATGGATTTCATTGCTGAGCGGGTATACGAAACACAGAAAGAAATCATGCGGCTGCTGCACATTCCATTTCCCAAGCTGTCATAAAACGAGAGCGGGTATCCCAACACAGGAATCCCGCTCTTTCTGTATTAAAGCCGTCCTGGGCCTGCTTGGCTCGTGGCGGCTTTTGCTATTATATTCTGCACGGAGGCGCCTGCAATCTGGCGCCGACTTTAATACTCGCTGGGGAATAGAATCGTCGTCGCTGACCTGTCCCATTCGGTTATAATCCAAATTTTCCCCTTGCTGGTCAGGTACGCAGCCATTACCCGGTCTCCGCTTTCAACCGCCCGGTCGTTGCGGATACCATGCATGATTATGGTTTCAAATCCTTCCGAAAGCATAGGATGGACTGGGTATTCTGGCTCAGATACTATCGTTGCATGGTTTGAGAACGGAAATACGACTCCTAAAGGTGCCGGAGCTATAAAAATAGTCCCCAATGTTTCCAATAATCCGCCGTCTGGAACTTACACTGGAACGTTAACCTTTAAATTCGAGGTCTATGAATAGCCGAGGTCTATGAATCTTGCCATTCCATAATATCAAGCAAAGCTCTGGATTTTCCAGGGCTTTTTGATTGTAAGCCATATCTGCCTGCGTAGCGCCTCCACATTCGCTCCATTTTGGCGTGTTTTCCTTTGCCCTTGTAATTGACTTGTACGCGCCGCACAGGGCGTTCAGGGAGGGGTGTTTTTCCTGCCCCGTTTTTGCCCTGTTTCTGCCCTGTTCTGCCCCAGTAAAAAGGAGCAGCTTTTTGCTTAAAGTCCTGGGTAAAAATAATAGAGCGGATGGGGTTCCGCCCTATGAGTTTGCCGTTCAAAACTTAGCTGAAGCTCTATCTGTACGGTTCTTTGAAAATGCGCCTGATGCGTGGCTTTGCCCTCTTGATGATAGGCTCCTCGAACGGGCGCGGGGCTATTCGCCCGTCTTTTGTTCCATCATTTAGCCATGGCGCATACTTCACATCGGTGGTGATTGCCGACCTTACAGCCAAACCGCTTCCTGTGTTTTCAGACTCGGTTCTTGCTCTCCAGCTTTCGCGTAAGATTCCGCTACGATTGGCGGGTGGCTCTCCGGGTGCAGATGCTCGGTACAGCTGCCCACCTCGTAATTTATGACCGTAGTCTTTGAGAAGTTTTTTTGTCTGTTTGGTCATTCTCTTACCATATGTGCCAGGCTTTTTATAAACCCTGCCACTTCGCTCACCTCGCAGGACAGTGAGTGCCGCATTACGGAGTTCGTTGGATGCTCGGAAGGCCCTTGATTTTACTTCCCATGTTATTTTCTGTACCGCGTCATCTACTGCGCTTTTTATAGCTTCTGTTGTGTCAATTTTCAAGCCCTGGCCCCTCCTTTCACCGGCATATTTGCGAAAATGCGGGCCAACCGTTCCGCGAGCTCATCGCCGATGTCGTCGGCCATTTCCCGGATGCGTCCCTTAATAATGGTCACGACGTTCTCCTCATCAAGGTTGTCCCCCTCAATGTGAAATGCGGGGTGTACTTCGACTTTTTCCACCCTTGCCTGAATATACTGGGTTACGTTACCGGTTCCTGCTCTGACCGGCACGGCGCTCGCTGTGGGAATATCACCTACAATCCCGCCGTTTTCGTACGGTCGCACACCCAGCAGTTCTCCCGTCCGCCACCAAAGGTCGAGACCTCTTGCGCGTTTGCTTGGGCTTAACGGAATGATGCCCTCGGCTCCGTCCTCAGCCACAATGCCCATATGCGGTTTCGTCATGATGCCGCCCATTGCATGCTCAAAAACGCTGCCTTTCCCGGTGCTGGTCGTCAGGCCGGTTTCCTTTGAGCCTTTGGCGCCCATCTTTCCGAGCCAATCTTTGAAGCTCGTCCATTTATCGCCTATCCACTCGCCGATAACCCCGAGCTTGTCTCCTACCCAGTCCCATGCTGCTGTGGCTCCTGTTTTAATTGGCCCCCATACGTTGGTTTCAAACCAGCCGGACACGCTGCTCCATGCTTCGCTGATGGCGTTTTTCGCCGCTGTGAATTGGTCTCCCAGCCAAGCTCCGGCTGTCTGTGCTGCGCTTTTCACAGGTGTCCATACGGTCTCGTCGAACCAGCTTGAAAAGGCTCCCCATTTCTCCATAACCCATGAATTGACCTCTACCCAGCGGTCGTTCAGCCATGAGGCAGCCGCTTGAGCTCCGTTCTTTACCGGCGTCCAGATGTTGTCTCCAAACCAGCCGGAGAAATCAGCCCAGCGGTCTCTTACCCAGCCGCTGACTTCACTCCAGCGGTCATTTAACCACGAGGCAGCCTCCTGGGCGGCTCCGCTCACCGGCTGCCAGACGTTCGTATTAAACCACCCGGAGAGGTCGCTCCATTTGTCGCTAATCACGTCTCTTACCCCGCCCCAAATACCAGCCGTGATATTGATGGCCGAAATGCCAGCATCCTTTATTGGCGTCCATACCGAGGTTCCGAACCAGTCGCTGAACCCGCTCCACTTGTCAGTAATCCACGAGCCAGCGTCGGAAGCTCCTTTTTTGATGGAGTTCCATGCGCTTCCCGCTGCCGATGGTAGCGTGTTGCTGAAAAAGCCACCGATAGCGTCTTTCTGGTCGTACAGCCACTCGGTGAACGCTTCTCCGCCTATGGCGCCTCCAATGGCGCCGGCAATACCACCGACTGCGGTTCCGATTGGCCCACCTCCGAGGGTGCCAACCAAAGCCCCGGCTCCAGCTCCAGCACCTATGGCGCCTAACCAGCTTCCTGCTTCTCCTGCAGCTTCTCTACCTCTGTTTTCTGGAGCTGCAGAAGCCACAACAGCTCCGCTTGCTGTTAAACCAAGAAGTGTGCCTAATACGGGTATTCCCTTAATGCCTTTTCCTGCAAACTTACTCCCTGCTTTTAAGACATCCTCACCGCTTTTGCCGAGCAATCCTACGATTTTGCTAAATATACCCGTCTTGCTGGCCCCTCCTCCCACTTGGTCTGCAACTTTAGCTGCGTTTGCGACGTCCTTTGCGACAACAAACCCTTCTCTCGCGTTTGCGTAGTCTATCGCTTTAAGATTTTTCAGGTTTATCATGTTGTCAAGGTATGACGCCGCCTTTTTAACATCAACTCGGCCTTTTGCCACCGCTTTCTCGGCAGCCATAATCTTACCGGACAATCCTTTTGGTATGTCGTCCCCGAATTTTGCCGCTTCCTTTTTCAACTCCTTGAGTAGCCTCGCGTTTTTCTCAAGGTCTGCCTGTTTGGCGGCCTTTAATATTTCTGCAGTCTTTACGGCTTTCTCTGCCTCTTTCGAAGCGTTTGCAGCCGCCCTAAATGATTCTGCTGCATCCTTCAAGTTTTTGGTTGTTTTCGCTATGTCAGCAACATCATCAGCGGCTCCTGCAGCTAAACCGGCAACCCTGGTAGCACCTGCCGCAGCTTCTGTGGCATTCGAGCCTTTACCGAATAACCACTTACCAGCTTTCCACAGGCCCTTGCCACCAGCTATAGCGGCTTTTCCTCCTTTGCCGACTATACCGAGCAATGTTCCTGCGCCAAGCATCCAGGCCATGCCGCCCAGAGCTGCAGCGCCGCTCCAATTACCTTCCTTGGCTGCGTTTCCGGCCCCTTTCAAGGTTGCCCCCAGGGCTGTCATCCATGCCCGTCCCGCTATCTCGGCCATTTCAACAAAGACCTTCTCGACCTTTTTCCCGCCTGCGCCTTGCAACCATTTGCTCGCTTCGTCCAGCCCGTACT
>JAGUVT010000062.1 GCA_020062745.1 Deltaproteobacteria bacterium | reverse complement strand
TTTTCAATACTCAGGTTGAGGATGACGCCGCTGTCGGAATAGCGCCAGCGCTGGTTCGAGATAAAGTTGCCCAGGGAGTAGGCGACGAAAACTTCTTTTTCCGTGTTTTCACCGGGAACTTTAATCTTTTGCTTTTCCGCGGGCTGCAGCACATGCACGTGATCGCCCAGGACGATATCCACCCCTTCCCGGAAGAGCAGCCCGGTAATTTTTTCCTGGTAGTCGTCAGGTTGACGCTGGTACTCGGTGCCGAAATGCATGTAGGCGATAATTAAATCCACGCCTTCCTGCTTTAAGACCTGAATATTATTTTTGATTGCTTCTTCATCAATTAAATCGACCATGTATTTTTTATCCCGGGGCAGCAGGTTCCCGTTGACGTGCTGAGTATAGTTTAAAAAGCCGATATTTATTCCCTTCACCCGGTAGGTCACCGGTTTTTCCCGTTCAGCCGGGTTTCTGTACGTTCCCAGCGGAACCAGCCCGGTTTTTTGCAAATTATCGAGTGTTTTTATGATGCCGTCCGTGCCCTTATCCAGGCTGTGGTTGTTGGCGGTAGCGATAACGTCAACGCCGAGCGCTTTTAAGTCGATGGCAAGCTCGGCCGGGGTGTTGAAAAGCGGGTAGCCGGAGTAACCCTTATCCTTGCCGGCCAGCCTGGTTTCCAGGTTGCCGATGGTCAGATCGGGGGAACTTAAGAACGATTCCACTTCCCGGAACATTTCTGTAAAACTGTAATTGCCCGTGGTCCGGTTATAGGCTGCATCAACAACAGGCAGGTGCATCAGGAAATCTCCGACGGCGGCGATTTGAATTACTTCTTTGGAAGGGGCCGGCGGCGTATAGGATGCCATGCGCTCTTTTTGCACGGCAGTCAGAATAATAAAAAACACAAAGGCAAAGAAAGCAATGATGGCGGCAACTTTCGGCGTGCTTGGCATATTGAAACGAATCCTTTCCTGGTTGGGATTACTTAAGTATTATAACATGGCCGGGCTTTAATAGGTCCTTAAAAAGTGTTATTATTTTGGTATATGATGATAAAAATACAAATCTGAAAGGGGGTGCCGGGGTGCTTTCAAAAATACCTGTGAACATCGAAGGGATGAGAAAGGAAGACCTGGACAAAGAAATACTGAGAGTGGCGATTATAGCTGAGCTGGATGCGATTAATCTCTACGAACAGCTTGCGGCGCTGACGGAAAAAGAATACTTAAAGAAGGTTTTTTTAGACATTGCGAAAGAGGAAAAGACACACGTGGGAGAATTTCAAGCCCTGCTTTTAAGGGAAGACAGGGAGCAGGCCGAGGAGTTGGAAGAAGGCAGGGAGGAAGTCGAGGAGCTGATCGGCGGTTAAACGAAGGGCGGGAGCGCTTTTGTGGTATAATGTCTTATCTATAGGCGGCTTTTAAGGGGGGCTTTTTAGATGACCAAAGTGTGGGGCGGGCGTTTCCAAAAGGAAACCGACCGTTTGGTGGAGGACTTTCATTCCTCGGTTTCTTTTGACCGGCGGCTCTACCGGTACGATATCAAAGGCAGTATGGCCCACGCCAGGATGCTGGGCCGGGCGGGGGTCATTTCGGCGGCAGAGGCCGGGCAGATCGTGACCGGGCTGGAGGCCGTGCTGGCCGACATAGAGGCCGGCCGGCTGGAATTTTCCGTTGAGGCCGAAGACGTGCACATGAATATTGAACAGTGGCTTACTGACAGAATCGGGGAAGTGGGCAAGAAATTGCACACCGCCCGCAGCCGGAACGACCAGGTGGCTCTGGATATGCGCCTGTACTTGAAAGAAGAAATTAGAGCGGTACAGGGTCTGCTGCGCGACTTAATTGCTTCTTTGCTTGGCCTGGCCGAAAAACACCTGGATACTATCATGCCGGGTTATACCCACCTGCAGCGGGCCCAGCCGGTAACCCTGGCCCACCACCTGATGGCCTATGCCCAGATGTTTTTGCGCGACCTCGAAAGGTTGCACGACTGCTACCGGCGTACCGACGTAATGCCGCTGGGCGCCGGCGCCCTGGCCGGCACCACTTTTCCGCTGGACCGGGACTATGTGGCGGAGCAGCTCGGCTTCGAGGCGATCAGCGAAAACAGCCTGGATGCCGTCAGTGACCGGGATTTTGCCGTTGAGTTTACCGCTGCCGCGGCTCTGAGCATGGTTCATTTGAGCCGCTTTTGCGAAGAATTGATTCTCTGGTGTTCAGCCGAGTTTGCTTTTATCGAACTGGACGACGCCTACAGCACCGGCAGCAGCATGATGCCGCAAAAGAAGAACCCAGACGTGGCCGAGCTGATCCGGGGCAAAACCGGGCGTGTCTGCGGAGATTTACAATCTCTGCTGACCATGCTCAAGGGCCTGCCCTTGGCCTACAACAAAGACATGCAGGAAGATAAGGAGCCGCTTTTTGACGCGGTGGATACGGTCAAAAAATGCCTGCTGGTTTTTAAACCGATGGTTGAAACAATCCGGGTAAAAAAAGAAAATATGAGAAAAGCGGCTGGCAGCGGTTTTACCAACGCTACCGATCTGGCCGATTATCTGGTCAAAAAAGGGGTTCCTTTCCGGGAGGCTCACGCGGTGGTGGGCAGGGCGGTGCTATACTGCCTGCAGCACGACAAGTCCCTGGAAGAGCTTTCGGCCGACGAATACCGCAATTTTTCTCCGGTAATCGGGGAAGACATTTATGGTGCCATTACCATTGACCGCTGTGTCGGGGCCCGGCGCCTGCCCGGCGGCCCGGCGCCGGAGACTGTTCGCGAAGCCATCGTCCGGGCAAGGGCGAAGCTGATGGAGAAAAGCTAATCTGTGTTATAGGTGATTACAGCAAGTATGGTTCTTGTTACGTGACAATGTTAAAAGGAATATAAACAGAAAGTTTGTTTTTTTTGTTGACAAAATATACTGTTGGTTTTAGAATTATTTTGTAGAAAAAGGTGGAAAGAATTAAACCGTGACAAATTGAGAAGAAGTTCCAGAAAAGTCAAGTAAAAAGTATCCTTTTAAGGGCAAACCATTTTAAAGAATGGGACGCAAAGCCGTGGATCTAAGGCTTCATATATTGCTATGATTGCCAGGCTGCAAGAAGGAAAGTGATGGAACCTGTTTCCCTTGTGCTTGGGGAACAGGATTTTTATTTTGGAATCTTGCCTTTGGGCAATGCTTTAAGGTGTTTTTGGGTATTGACTGAATTAATGATTAAGGAGGTGATTGAGGTGTTAAAGGAGCTTGGAGAGCAATTGCGTCGGGCCAGGGAAGTTTTGAGGTGGGAATTAGAGGACGTGAGAGAGAGGACTAAAATCCAGGTTAAATACCTTAAGGCCCTGGAGGAGGGTGTGCCTGAATTGATACCGGCAGAGGTATATTTCAAGGGGATGTTGAAGACTTATGCTGATTGCCTGGGATTGGACGGCTATTTATTTGTTCAGCGGTACAAGAGATGGGTTATGGAGAAAGAGCAGGAATTTAATCCTGTAACTGAAGAAAATGGTGTTTTGTGCTGGCTGAAAGGACTTTTAGACGTTGAAAGGAGACGGGTACATAAATGAACAAGAAGGACTTAATTTCTCAAATAGTTGAGGAGGTTCCAGTAACTCGTAAAGAGGCGGGCAGATTTCTTGATGTGGTTATAAACGCTATCTCTACAGCTTTAGTTTCAGGGGATAAAGTCCGGTTGATCGGGCTTGGTTCTTTTTATGTAAAGAACACAAGAGGTAGAAAGGGAAGAAATCCCAGGACGGGTGAAGAACTGCAGATTTCTCCTTCGCGAAGAATTTCCTTTAAACCAGGTAAAAAGCTGAAGAGGCTTATGGGATGGTCGGGGTAAAATTCCTGCTCGAAGACTATCGTCCGCCTCGGGGCTGACCGGTCGGGATTTATTGCCCGGGCCAGTCTCCGGGACGGACGGGAAGGGGCTTCAAAAAGTTGAAGCTTTCGCGCAGGTTTGAAGTGGATGCAGTCAGTGTGGAGGCGTTGGTGTCAGATGAGGTAAAATAAGGGGATAACTCAGTACGCCATTTTCCGGGTATGGTGATGTTTTAATTTGTGAGCCGGGATGTTACAATGTTCTTATGTCGGTGCCGGCGGCAATGTTGAAATTAGCGGTATGCTGTGGCGAAAAGGGGGGGGGTGATTACCGGAATGTCTAATGTTTCAGCAGACCTCATCTTATATAATGCCCGGGTGATCACCCTGGATCAAAAGCAGCCCGTGGCGGAACTGGTTGCTGTTAAAGGCAACAAGATTCTGGATGTGGGCGGGGAGGAGAGCCTGGGATTGTTCAGAGGGGCTGGGACCAGGCTTATTGACTGTGAAGGCGGAACGGTGGTTCCCGGCTTCAACGACGCTCACTGCCACCCTCTTTCTTACGCCGCCACCCTGCTTTACGTTGATTGTTCGCCTGCTTTGGTAAAAGACGTTGCTGGGATTCAGGTGGGCATCCGCTGGCGGGCGGAGCGGACGCCGGAAGGGAAGTGGGTGAGGGCGGCCAAATATGACGAATTCCGTCTTGTCGGGAAGCGGCATCCCAACCGTTGGGAGTTGGACGAAGCGGCCCCCCGCAACCCGGTGGTCCTGGTGCACTCCTCCGGCAGCATATGCGTGTTGAACAGCCCGGCCTTAAGCCTGCTTGGCATTAACCGGGAAACTCCGGACCCGCCGGGCGGGCGTATCGGCCGGGACCCGGAAACAGGGGAGCCCGACGGCCTCATTGTGGGCCGGAATGAACTTGTGGAAAGGGGAGTGCCGCCCCTGGACGAAGAGGAATTGGCGGAGGGCGTCAGGCTTGCTTCTTTAGAATTTCTTTCCAACGGCATTACCTCGCTTCAGGACACCGGTTGGTCCAACGACTTGAGCCACTGGCAAAGGTTTCAGAGGCTTAAAGAACGTGGGATACTGCCGGTGCGGGTGGCCGTGCTGGCCGGAAGCGATAACCTGGAGGAGTTTAAAAACAGCGGTTTATCTACCAGCAGCGGCGATGCTCAGTTGCGTTTGGGCGGGGTAAAGATTGCTCTTGATGAAAGCACCGGCTGCCCCCACCCGCCCCAGGAAGATTTGAACGATCATGCCCTCCGGGCGCATAAATCCGGTTTTCAACTTGCCCTTCATGTTAATGACTTGTATACGCTGGAAGCGGCGCTGGCCGCGCTGGACTTTGTCCTGCAACAGGTTCCCCGGCCGGGTCACCGCCACCGCCTGGAGCACTGCGCGGTTTGCCCCCCCGGTTTGTTGCGCAGGCTAGGGGCAAGCGGGGCAATGATAGTTACCCAGCCGCCTTTTCTTTACCACATGGGGGACAGGTACTTGGATGAGGTTTCTTCCGCCCATTTGGGCTGGGTTTACCCTGCTGGCTCTTTTCTCAAGCGGGGATTGAAGGTGGCTGCCAGTTCGGATTCGCCGGTGGCACCCTGCAACCCGCTGGTCGGTATTTACGCCGCTGTAACCAGGAAAACAGAAACAGGGCGAACTCTTTCGCCCTGGGAACGCATCTCTCCGTTGGAGGCACTGAAAATGTACTCCCTTTGGGGTGCTTACGCCTCCTTCGAGGATGGGATAAAAGGCTCTATCAGCTCCGGCAAGCTTGCCGACCTGGTGGTTTTAAGCGGCGACCCCACCCGGACGGACCCGGAAGAAATAAGGGAGATAAAGGCAATGCTGACCGTTGTTGACGGCAGGGTTGTTTGGGAGAGATAGGGTCTACCTCTGGTTGAGCATTTCCACCATTCTATTGAAAATTTCTTCCACCCGGTTTATCTTTTTAAATTCCATTTCCAGCAGGTCTTTTAAATACAGTTCAAGAGTTCTTTTTGAATAAGTTTCCAGTTCGCCCCGCGCGTAAGTTTCCGAAGATACGGCAAACGGCGTATCTTCCTTGCTGTAAATAGGCCTCGCCGGTTTGAGGTGGGGGGATTTTTCAGCAAGCTCCGCCAGCCACCGGCATTCTATTTCCACTATTTTATCAATCAGGGGAAGGGCTTCCGGATTTAAGGCCGGGATTAACCCTTCCATGCGGGCATACTTTAACGTCATCAAATTTTTGCCGGCTTTTTTCGCTTCTTCAAGGTCGTTCAGATAGCTTTCCAGGGTGGCGTCGGACCAGCTCATGAAGTTGCTTTTTCTAATAATTTTAAAGGTTACCGGGTCTTCCTGGCAGGAAGCCTTACCCCCCCTGTTTTGCACGCTGGAAAACATATTCCACTCGGTTTCAATGATCCTGGAAATTAAATCTTCCCTTGTGTTCATTGTTTTTCCCTCCGATTCCATTTTCTAAAAGCTTAAACCAGCAGGGTTTTATTGGCTGTGATCCAACTCACTGATTGACCATGTAAAAAAGCACTGCCAATTGGCCACGGTTTTTTTAGCCTATCCACACGTTTCTTTGCTTAAGTTCCGGGTCTTTGATTTTCTGCTGGATAACCGGCCCGTGGTCGAGCAGGAAATCGCTGGCGGAGTCGCTCAGACCCTCTTTTTTGAATTCCTTGATGACGGCGGCGCAGATTTCTTCGATGAGCCGGTTTTTTTGGGTATAATCGTTGGTAGTAACCATTTCCAGCAGCTTTTCGTGCACGAGTTCGCCCATGACCGGCAGTTGTTTGACGGCCCTGTGCATCCACTTGAAGAAGGGCGTGTACTCTTTGTTCAGCAGAAAAGTCAGTGAAATCACGTCGGCGCAGAACTTGGTTTCGGCGTACTGGGCGGCGACGTATTCTTTTCTTTTAACGCAGCGCATGAAGTTGTACTGGCCGAACTGGGCGACGGTCATGCAGCGGGAGGCGATTTTTTTCAGCCGCACGTCCGGCGGGTAAAATTCTTTTAGCCCGTTGCGGAACTGTGTAAATTCGCCCAGCGGGTCATGGAAGACCTTGCCGTTGGTGCAGGCGGCCAGGGCGTTTTCGGGAATGTAGAGCCATTCGTCCAGGCAGTTGGGAAGCCGGTCGAGGCCGATAAAATTCTGGTAAAAGGCGCCTGTTTCAAATACGCCGACCCGGTTCTCGCCCCAGTTGCTAACCTGGCGCGGGCCGTAGCCGCCGAAGGTTTTGGGGAGCTTGTCGAACTCCGCCTGCAGAGCGCGCCCGATGGTCTTAAAATCGTTTTTGCTCAGCCAGAGGCAAAAAGACGGCCCCCAGTCGTGGTCCCTGGAAATTTCGTCGTCAAACCCATAGCATTCCGAGCCGTCTCCCACCAGGCCGGCTGCGATTCGGTGTTTATAAGGGCCGAACCTTTCGTTCAACATGGGCATACCGTACTGGTTGAAATAACTTTCGGCCAACTCCAATCCGGTCATGTTGTTATAACCCGCCCCTCACATGGTTTTTTGCAGCAAAATGTCGATATTCTTCTGGGTCATTTCCGCCTGGGCGGCGGCGCCCAGTTCTTTAAACATCGGCAGAGCCTCTTTGAAATATCTCAGGGCGTTGTGAGGATCCCCTTTAACCGCCAGGATATAACCGACGTTGCTTAATTCGTTTGCAATACCTGTTTTATGTCCGACTTCTTTAAAAATGGCCAGGGATTCCCGGTAGTATTTTAAGGCGTTGTTTTTATCGCCCATGTCCCTGTAAGTCGACCCGATGTTGCCCAACTGGTGCGCTTCATCTTCCCGGCAGCCGAGTTCCCGGAATATGGCCAGGGCATCCATGAAGTGGTTTAAGGCTTTTGCCGGGTCTAATTTTTCTATGCAGGTGAGGCCGATATTGTTCAGGCACCTTGCTTCGGCCAATTTGTGGCCTGTTTCTTTAAATATTGCGGCGGCTTCCTGAAAATATTTTATGGCTGTATCCTTTTCACCCTTTGCCATGTAGACGGCGCCTATTTTGCCCAGTATATTGGCAACATCTTCTTTCTGGCCGCTTTTTTCATACATGGTCAGAGCTTCGTTGAAATATTGCAGGGCGCTGTCGTGATCGCCTTTTTCCATGCAGGAGGAGCCGGCTTGTTCCGCCTGGTTTGCCTTTTCCTGTTCACCGCCGGTTTCTTCAAAATGTTCTTTTTCCACTGCGGCAGCACCTTTCTTTCCTTTTTTGTTTAATGTTTTTTGAAAAAAGTCTTTGACTAAGAATATATCTATATCCGGGTGGTGTCAATACGGTGGACGGATGATTTCAAATTATTCTGACAGTCTGTCAGCAATCGGAATTTCTCAGTGTGCTTTAGGAATATAAAATAGTGTAAAATAATATGAGTAAAAAGTTTTCTTGTAAGGCCGGGAGGTATAATGCTGCCCTTATTTCTGATTGGCAAAGTTTTGTTTGTATTTTCTTCAGTGATATGGCTTTTCGGCATTTTTGCCGTGCCGTTTCTGCCGCTAAAGCTATCTTTAAAGGCGTGGGTGGCTGGCACCTGTATTGTTATAGGGGAGATTGCTTTTTATGTTTCAGCCATCCTTTTGGGGAAAGAAGTGATAAAGAAGTACCGCAAATATTTTGATCCGCGGAACTGGTTCCGCAAATAAGCGCTTTACCGCCGGCTGTGATGGGCAGCCCCGTAAAAAATAAAAAGGGCCCGGTAGCGGGCCCTCCTGACATCAGGAGATATTTATCTTGATGATGGCGCCGGCCGGACAGGCCCGGAAGCAGCGGCCGCAGCGGGTGCAGTTGTCCAGGTTGATGGCATAGTTGGCCGTATCGTCAACGTAGATGCCGTTGTCGCGGCATTCCAGTTCGCACGCGGCGCACGCCATGCACAGCTCCTGGTTTAGCTGATAGTTGAATTTAAACTTTTTCTTGGTTTCCGTCTTGGTTTCAGTCATGTTATCCTCTCCCTTTTTCTTAGCCTGTTCACTTTATATTCGGCAATTTGATTTTGAAATCCTGCTTTTGATTTCAGTGCCCGGAAGTAGCAATATAGAAAAAGTTCTTGACACTTTATCAGGAGTTTTGTATATTTGTTAGTAAGTTTAATAAGAAAACAGCTATGAAGGGGATAAATGCCTGTATGCCTGCCACAGAGAGCTGGAGGAGCTGAAAACCGGCGCATGGGTACGGGGCTGGATGTCACCCTGGAGTTGCCGGCTGAAGGGGGATGGTACCAGGTAAGCCGGGCCGGGCTTGGTGCCCGTTATCAATGCTGGCGTTATTTTTGGCGCATTGAAGGGGCTTCTGTTATAAAGAAGCAAGCAGGGTGGTACCGCGCAAGGTTTAACCTCTCGTCCCTGGCAGCTTGAAGAAGACTGCCGGGCGCAGGGGTTGTTTTTATTTTTATTTATACACCGGGAGGTGACGTTTTTTATATCCCGGTTGAGAAATTAAATTTGGTCAGGAGGGTAACTTAATGGGTTTAATTATCTTTTTAAATGGTGAATTTGTACCGGAGGAGCGGGCGGTAGTTTCTGTTTTCGACCACGGTTTGCTTTACGGGGACGGTGTTTTTGAGGGAATCAGGGCTTATTACGGCCGGGTGTTTAAACTTGGTGATCATTTGGACCGCCTTTACGAATCGGCCAGAACCATTATGTTGCAAATACCGCTTTCGAAGGCGGAAATGCAGGAAGTGGTGTTGGAGACCTTGCGGCGCAACAATCAACGGGATGCTTACATCCGTTTGGTGGTGTCCCGCGGAGCCGGCGACCTGGGGCTTGATCCGCAAAAATGTCCGAGGCCGACTATTTTCTGTATTACGGCCACCATTCAACTTTACCCGGACGAGTTATACGAAAAGGGCCTGGAAGTGATTACCGTATCCACCCGGCGGAATATTGCCGAAGCCTGCAACCCGCGGGTGAAATCTTTAAATTACCTCAATAATATTTACGCCAAGATTGAGGCCAATTTAGCCGGGGTGCCGGAGGCCATTTTGCTGAATGCCGAGGGCTATGTGGCCGAGGCTACCGGGGACAATATATTTATCGTAAAGAACGGGGTTTTGATCACACCCCCGGCTTACGCCGGTATCCTGGAAGGGATTACCCGCAATACCATTATGGAAATAGCCCGCCGGAAGGGCATCCCGGTGGAAGAAAAATTATTTACCCTGCATGACGTTTATATTGCCGACGAGTGTTTCATGACCGGTACGGCGGCGGAAGCGATTCCTACCGTAAAAGTGGACGGGCGGCTGATTGGCAACGGCAGGCCGGGCGAGATGACCTGGGAGCTGATTAAAGCCTTTCGCGAGTTGACCAAAGTCGACGGTCCGTTGATTTACCCGGGAGAAGCAGCGGCGGCCTGCAGTTGCAACTGCGGCTGTTCATGCCGTGGCGAATAAAATTAATTTAAGGTAATGGAGTGGTTAGATTGCGCAGTGACTTAATGAAGCAAGGTGTGGAAAAAGCGCCCCACCGTTCTCTTTTTAAAGCTTTGGGCTGGATTGACCGGGAACTGGATAACCCGATGATTGGCGTGGTGAATTCCCACAATGAAATTGTGCCCGGCCACATCCATTTAAAAGATATCGGGGAAGCGGTAAAGGCCGGAATCAGGATGGCGGGAGGCACTCCCGTTGAGTTTTCCACCATTGCCATTTGTGACGGGATAGCCATGAACCATACCGGGATGAAGTATTCGCTGGCCAGCCGGGAATTGATTGCCGACTGCATTGAGGTAATGGCGGAGGCTCATCCTTTCGACGGCCTGGTGTTGATCCCCAACTGCGACAAGGTGGTGCCGGGCATGCTGATGGCTGCCGCCAGGCTGAACATACCGGCCGTGGTGGTCAGCGGCGGCCCCATGCTGGCCGGCCGTTACCGTGGGGAAAACATTTCTTTAAGCAACCTTTTTGAGGCGGTAGGCTCCTTTTATGCCGGCAAAATAACCCCGGAAGAACTGGCCGCGCTAGAAGAAACGGCCTGCCCGGGCTGCGGTTCCTGCGCCGGCATGTTTACCGCCAATTCAATGAATTGCCTGACCGAAGCGCTGGGCATGGCCCTACCCGGAAACGGAACAATTCCGGCAGTATCGGCGGCCCGCCGCCGTCTGGCCAAAATGGCCGGCATCCAGGTGATGAAACTGGTGAAAGAAAACATCCGCCCGGCGGATATTATGACTGCGGCGGCTTTTGACAACGCGCTGGCTGTTGATATGGCTTTAGGCTGTTCGACCAACACGGTACTGCACCTGCCGGCCATTGCTGCTGAGGCGGGAGTGGACATTCCCCTGGAGCACGTAAACGTGGTGAGCGAACGGACGCCGAACCTGTGCCGGCTGAGCCCGGTTGGTCCTTGCTTTATGCAGGATCTGGACGAGGCCGGCGGCATTCAGGCCATACTGGCCGAACTGGCCCGGAAAGATTTGATTAACCTGGCGGCCCGCACGGTAACCGGCCGGACCGCCGGCGAAAACATCCGGGGACGGGAGGTTCTTCGCCGTGATGTAATCCGCAGTGTTGACGACCCGTATAGCCCGACCGGCGGCATTGCTGTTTTAAAAGGCAATCTGGCGCCCGGCGGCGCGGTGGTGAAAAAATCGGGGGTGGCACTGGAGATGCTGGTTCACCGGGGGCCGGCGCGCATTTTCAATTCGGAAGAGGAGGCCGTCCAGGCCATCAAGAACCGTAAAATCAACAAGGGTGACGTGTTGGTCATCCGTTATGAAGGCCCCAAAGGAGGGCCGGGCATGCGGGAGATGCTGACTCCGACGGCCACTTTAGCCGGCCTGGGTATGGATAAGGACGTGGCCCTTTTGACCGACGGGCGTTTTTCCGGGGCCACCCGGGGCGCTTCCATCGGCCACATTTCGCCCGAAGCGGCCGAGGGGGGGCCCTTGGCTGTTTTGCGTGACGGAGATATAATTGAGATAGACATTCCCGGACATACCCTGAACGTTGCTTTAAGTAAAGCGGAGATTGCGGCCCGTCTGGACGGCTGGCATCCGCCGGAACCCAGGATTAAAAAGGGCTACCTGGCCCGTTATGCGGCCCGGGTGACCTCGGCCGGCAGCGGCGCAGTTTTAAAGTAGAGGAGGTACTTGGTTTGCAGTTATCCGGGGCGGAGATCCTGGTTAAAAGCTTGGAAGCAGAAGGGGTAGAAGTTATTTTCGGCTACCCGGGCGGGGTGCTGCTGCCAATTTATGATGTTCTTTATGATTCCGGTATCCGGCATATTTTGACCAGGCATGAGCAGGGGGCGGCTCATGCTGCCGACGGTTATGCCCGAGCCACCGGGCGGGCGGGGGTATGCCTGGCTACTTCCGGTCCCGGCGCGACCAACCTGGTTACCGGTATTGCCAATGCTTACATGGATTCGGTACCGCTGGTGGCTCTTACCGGCCAGGTGCCTTCCTCGCTGCTGGGCCGGGACTCGTTCCAGGAGGCGGATATTACCGGCATCACCCTGCCTATTACCAAGCACAGCTACCTGGTTGGAGACCCGGCGGAGTTGGCCCGGATAGTAAAGGAGGCTTTCTATATTGCTACTACCGGCAGGCCGGGACCGGTGCTGATAGATTTGCCAAGAGATGTTTCCGGCGCAAAAGCTGACTACAAAGAGCCTAGTGAAGTGAACCTGCCCGGCTACCGGCCGGTACTGGACGGGGATGAGCGGCAAATTGGAGAGACAACCCGGGCTATTGCCCAATCCCATCGGCCGGTGATTTATGCCGGGGGCGGGGTGATTACTGCGGGTGCTCATGAGGAACTGCGCCAACTGGCTGAGTTGCTGTTGGCGCCGGTTGCTACTACCCTGATGGGGTTGGGAGGGTTTCCCGGTAATCATCCTCTTTCCCTGGGAATGCTGGGGATGCACGGTACCAAATATGCCAACTACGCCGTTTGTGAGTGTGATCTGCTGATTGCCGTGGGAGCGCGTTTTGACGACCGGGTGACCGGCGACCTGGGTTGTTTTGCGCCGATGGCCAAAATCATTCATATTGACATTGATCCGGCGGAAATAGGGAAAAATGTGCGGGTAGACATCCCGGTCAGGGGAGATGTTAAAAGGGTTTTAACCCGATTGATTGCCTGCCTGGAACCGGTAATTGCTTCCGCCTGGCAGGAGAAAATTGATAATTGGAAGAAAGAATACCCGCTTGCATACGGTGAAGGCAACGGTCTCAAGCCGCAGTTCATAATTGAGGAAATTTACCGTCTTACCGGCGGGGAGGCGATAATTGCCACCGACGTAGGGCAGCATCAAATGTGGGCGGCCCAGTATTACCGGTTTGAGAAGCCCCGGACCTTTATTTCTTCCGGCGGGCTGGGCGCCATGGGGTATGGCATGCCGGCAGCCATCGGCGCTCAAATCGGGTGCCCTGATGCGCTGGTTTTTGATATTGCCGGGGACGGCAGCATCCAGATGAACATTCAGGAACTGACGACGGCGGTTAATTATGGCTTGCCGATTAACGTAGCTATTTTGAATAACGGTTTTCTCGGCATGGTCCGGCAGTGGCAGGAGCTTTTTTACAACCGCCGCTATTCGCAAACCGAGCTTAAAAACCCGGATTTTGTTAAACTGGCTGAAGCTTACGGCGCGGAGGGAATCAGGGTTACTGAAAAAGCGGAAGTGGCCCCGGCCATCGAACGGGCCATAAAGTCAGATAAGCCGGTATTGATTGATTTTGTTGTGGAGAGGGAAGAGAATGTGTTCCCCATGGTTCCACCAGGCGGTTCGTTGAACAAAATGCTAGGCTAAATTACAGGAGGTTTTTTAGATGCTGCATACCCTTGCGGTTCTGGTAGAAAACAACCCCGGTGTTCTGGCCCGGGTTGCCGGGCTCTTCAGCCGGCGGGGCTTTAACATTGACAGCCTGGCCGTGGGGAGGACGGACAATTCTGCTATTTCCCGGATGACCATTGTGGTTGAAGGGGATGACCTTATCCTGGAGCAGGTGACCAAGCAGTTACATAAGTTGATCGACGTGATAAAAATTAGCGATATCACCAAGGACGAATATGTCGACCGGGAACTGGTGCTGATCAAGGTTAACGCCGATGCGGCGACGAGAGGCGAGATCATGCAGATTGTGGATATTTTTCGGGCTCACATTGTAGACATCGGGCATAAAACTTTAACTATTGAAGCTACCGGGGATGAAGGCAAGATCAATGCCATTGAGCAGGCGCTAAGGCCCTTTGGCATAAGAGAACTGGCCCGTACCGGTAAAATTGCCATGCTGCGGGGGTTTAAAGCCAGTTCGGTAAATAATAACGGCAAGGAGGATGTTTAAGTGACAAAAAAAGTTTATTACGATCAGGACGCCGATCTCAACCTGCTTGCGGGTAAAAAAGTAGCCGTCCTGGGCTATGGGAACCAGGGGCATGCCCAGGCCCAGAACCTGCGGGACAGCGGTGTAGAAGTAGTGGTGGGCTTGCGCCGGGAAGACCCCGACTGGGCAAAAGCAGAGAAGGACGGCCTGCCGGTTGTGACCCTCGCGGATGCGGCAGCACAAGGAAACATAATTCAGGTGCTGGTGCCGGATGAATTCCAGGCCGGAGTTTACCGGGACGCCATTGCGCCCAGCCTTGCTGCCGGTAAGGCGATCATGTTTTCACACGGTTTTAATATTCACTTCGGGCAGATTGTACCGCCGCCTGAGATAGACGTTTTTATGGTTGCTCCGAAGAGTCCGGGTAACATGCTTCGCCGGATGTATCTGGAGGGGATGGGTGTGCCGGCCCTGGTGGCGGTATACCAGGATTACACCGGCCGGGCCAGGGAAGTTGCTCTGGCTTATGCTAAAGGAATTGGCTGCACCAGGGCCGGTGTTTTTGAAACCACCTTCCGGGAAGAAACCGAGACCGACCTTTTTGGTGAGCAGGCTGTGCTTTGCGGCGGCGTATCGGAATTGATCAAAGCCGGGTTCGATACCCTGGTGGAAGCCGGGTATGCGCCGGAGATAGCTTATTTTGAGTGTTTGCACGAACTGAAGTTGATTGTGGACCTGATTAACGAGGGCGGCCTGACCTTGATGCGCCGTTCAATCAGCAATACTGCCGAGTACGGCGATTATATTTCCGGAAAACGGGTTGTCAACCAGGAAACCAGGCAAGAAATGAAGAAAATCCTGACCGAGATTCAAAACGGGGAGTTTGCCAAACGCTGGATTCTGGAGAACCAGGCCAACCGCCCGGTATATAACGCTATGGCCAGGCAGGAAAGGGAGCACTTAATTGAAAAAACCGGAGCCTCATTGCGTAAGATGATGCCCTGGCTTAGGAAGAGTTAAAAAGAATTTTACCGCGTGTTTAATGGGGGATGTGCTTTGAAAATGACTGGCGCACAGGCTTTGATTCGATGTTTGGAAGAAGAAAAAATAGAACTGGTATTCGGCTACCCGGGTGGTGCAATCCTCCCCGTTTATGATGCCCTGTATCATTCAAAGATCAGGCATATTTTGGTACGCCACGAACAGGGCGCAGCTCACGCGGCCGACGGCTATGCCAGGGTTACTGGAAAAGTGGGCGTATGTATGGCTACATCCGGGCCGGGGGCTACCAACCTGGTTACCGGCATTGCCAATGCTTACATGGATTCGGTGCCGATAGTGCTGATTACTGGCCAGGTGCCGACAACCCAGGTGGGAACCGACTCTTTCCAGGAGGTAGATATTACCGGTATTACCATGCCGGTCACCAAGCATAACTACCTGGTTAAGGACCCCAGGCAGTTGCCGAAAATCGTCAGACAGGCTTTCCACATTGCAGCTACCGGCCGGCCAGGCCCGGTGTTAATCGACCTGCCCAGGGACGTAGCCCAGGCTGAGATTGATTTTACTTACCCCGAAAGTGTTAACCTGCCCGGCTACCGTCCTACTTACCGGGGGCACCCCTCCATGATACAGCAAATTGCCAGAGTGATTATGGAAGCTGAAAGGCCGGTTATTTATGCCGGGGGCGGGGTAATCGGCGCTGATGCGGCAGAGGAACTGAAAATGCTGGCGGAGACTATTTCTGCTCCGGTAACCAATACCTTAATGGGACTGGGCAGCTTTCCCGGCAGCCACCCACTTTTCCTGGGTATGCTGGGCCTGCATGGAACCAGGTATGCAAATATGGCGGTTACCGGCTGTGACTGCCTGATTGCTGTCGGTGCCCGCTTTGACGACCGGGTGATTGCTAAAGTTGCCGGATTTGCTCCCAATGCTAAAGTTATCCACATCGATATTGACCCGGCGGAAATCGGTAAAAACGTTCGGGCTCATCTACCCGTGGTGGGTGATGTGAAACAGGTGCTGCAATCGCTGCTGGCGCTTTTGCAAAAGAAAGAAAACAGGGAATGGTTTTCCCATGTTCAGGCTTTGAAGGCGGAATTTCCTTTGCGTTACCGGCAGGGTGATAAACTTAAGCCGCAGTACGTTATCGAAAAAATTAGTGAAATAACCAGGGGTGACGCTATTATTGTCACCGATGTAGGTCAGCATCAGATGTGGGCGGCGCATTATTATCAGTTTAAGAGGCCCCGCACTTTTATTTCTTCCGGCGGGTTGGGAGCCATGGGCTACGGCCTGCCTGCCGCTGTCGGCGCTCAACTGGGAGCGCCTGACCGGAAAGTGATCCTTATTACGGGTGACGGCAGCATCCAGATGACCATGCAGGAGTTGGGCACGGCGGCGGAACAGCGCCTGCCCCTGAAAATCTTTGTCTTAAACAACAGGCAACTGGGTATGGTACGCCAGTTACAGGAATTTTACTGCGACCGGCGTTACATGGCCGTTGGCTTTTCCTTTAACCCGGATTTTGCCAGGCTGGCCGGCATATACGGGATGGAAGGATATACCATAGAGAATGCCGAACGGTTGGCAGAAATTTTACCGGCTGTGCTGCAGTCACCGGAGCCGGTTATTGTCGACTGTCTGGTTTGTGGTAAAGAGAACGTCATGCCGATGGTGCTGGCCGGTTCTACCATTGAAGAGGCCATAGGTTAAAGAAAGGGGAGTGTTACCGTGGCCATGACCATCACCGAAAAAATCCTGGCCGCCCACGCCGGCAAAGACCACGTGGCGCCCGGAGAACTGCTGAACGTCAAAATCGACCTGGCGCTGGGCAACGACATCACCGCGCCCGTAGCCATCCGGGAATTCGAAAAAATCGGCGTATCCGGCGTCTTCGACCGCGAAAAAATAGCCCTGATCCCCGACCACTTCGTGCCCAATAAGGACATCAAATCCGCCGAACAGGCCAAACAGATGAAAGACTTCGCCATAAAACATGACCTGGCGCTGTATTTCGAAGTAGGCCGTATGGGCATCGAGCACTGCCTGCTGCCCGAACAGGGGCTGGTCGGACCCGGCGACCTGGTCATCGGCGCCGACTCCCACACCTGTACCTACGGCGCCCTGGGCGCCTTCTCCACCGGCATCGGCAGCACCGACCTGGCGGCAGCCATGGCCTTGGGCGAAACTTGGCTCAAAGTACCCGAATCCGTAAAATTCATCTACGAAGGCACCCTGCCGCCCTGGGTCGGCGGCAAAGACCTCATCCTGCACACCATCGGCCGTATCGGCGTAGACGGCGCCCTGTACCGGGCCATGGAATTCACCGGCCCCGCCATCGAAAGCCTTTCTATGGACGGCCGGTTCACCATGTGCAACATGGCCGTAGAAGCCGGCGCCAAAAACGGCATCATCGCTCCCGACGAAACCACCCGCGCCTACGTCGAAGGGCGCAGCCGACGCCTCTACCAGTTCTATGCCAGCGACGAAGAAGCAAAATACGCCGCCGTCTACCGCTACGATGTCTCCCGGCTCGAACCCCAGGTGGCTTTCCCCCACCTGCCCGAAAACGTAAGATCCGTCAGCGCCGCAGGACACATAACCATCGACCAGGCCGTCATCGGCTCCTGCACCAACGGGCGCCTGGCGGACTTAAGAGAAGCCGCCGGAGTATTAAAAGACAGAAAAGTGCATAAAAACGTCCGCTTGATCATCTTCCCCGGCACCCAGGAGATCTACCGTCAGGCCCTTAAAGAAGGTTTGATTGAAACCTTCATCGACGCCGGCGCCGCCGTAAGCACCCCCACCTGCGGCCCCTGCCTGGGCGGCCACATGGGCATTTTGGCCAAAGGCGAGCGTGCCGTCGCCACCACCAACCGGAACTTCACCGGCCGCATGGGCCATCCCGAGAGTGAAGTATACCTCTCCGGCCCGGCCGTAGCCGCCGCCTCCGCCATCTTAGGCCGCATTGCCCACCCGCAGGAGGTGAAATAACAATGCTGCTTAAAGGAAAAGCGTGGAAATTCGGAAACGACATCGACACCGACGTAATCATCCCGGCCCGTTACTTAAACACATCCGACCCCGCCGAACTGGCAAAACACTGCATGGAAGACGCCGACCCCGGCTTTTCTGCCAGAATCCAGCCGGGAGACATCATCGTCGCCGGCAAAAACTTCGGCTGCGGCAGTTCCCGCGAACATGCCCCCATCGCTATCAAAGCCGCCGGCATAGCCTGCGTCATCGCTCCCACCTTCGCCCGCATCTTCTACCGCAATGCTTTCAACATCGGCCTGCCCATATGTGAATCAGCAGAAGCCGCCGGCGACATCGACGCGGGAAACGAAGTAACAGTAGACTTAAAAACAGGCATCATCACCAACCTTACCAAAAACAAAACCTACCGGGCCACCCCCGTACCGCCCTTCATGCAGCAGATCATCACGGCCGGCGGGTTAATCAACTATGTGGCAGAAAGGGTGAAAAACCATGTATAGCATTGCTGTTCTGCCGGGAGACGGCATCGGCCCCGAAATCACCGTCCAGGCCTTAAAAGTCTTAAACGCCGTAAGCCGGCGCTTCAACCGTGTTTTCAACTTCGCCGAAGCGCCCGTAGGCGGCGCCGCCTACGACCTTACCGGCCATCCCCTGCCCCCGGAAACCCTCGAC
Source organism: Deltaproteobacteria bacterium (assembly GCA_020062745.1). Classification (GTDB taxonomy): domain Bacteria; phylum Bacillota; class Desulfotomaculia; order Desulfotomaculales; family JAGUVT01; genus JAGUVT01. The sequence continues at coordinate 13,636 of JAGUVT010000062.1, read as the reverse complement.
CTGTGCCGCAAAAGTCACGCCATCCTCCTGGGCGCCGTAGGCGGCCCCAAATGGGACAACCTGCCCGCCCACCTGCGCCCCGAAGCCGGCGCCCTTTTGCCCTTGCGAAAAGAACTCGGCCTCTTCGCCAACTTAAGGCCGGCCAGAGTATTCCCCGCCCTGGTTGACGCCTCCACCTTAAAGCCCGAAGTGGTAGAGGGGCTCGACCTGTTGGTGGTGCGCGAACTGACCGGCGGCCTCTACTTCGGCCAGAAATACCGGGAGACCCTGCCCGGCGGCACCGTCAAGGTTGTAGACACCCTGGAGTACACCACCCCTGAGATTGAGCGGATTACCCGGATGGCCTTTGAGCTGGCCCGCAAGCGCCGCCGCAAAGTGTCCTCCGTAGACAAGGCCAACGTGCTGGAAAGCTCCCGCCTCTGGCGCGAGGTCGTTACAGCAGTGGCCAAAGACTACCCCGACGTCGAACTCGATCACATGTACGTGGACAACTGCGCCATGCAGTTGGTCAAAAGCCCCAAACAGTTTGACGTACTCCTTACCGAAAACATGTTCGGCGATATCTTAAGCGACCAGGCCTCCATGCTCTCCGGTTCCCTGGGGATGCTGGCCTCCGCCTCTATCGGGGGCAAGATCGGACTGTACGAACCCAGCCACGGCTCGGCGCCCAAATATGCCGGCCAGCAGCGGGCCAACCCCATCGCCACCATTCTTTCAGCGGCCATGATGCTGCGTTATTCCCTGGACTTGGAGGCGGAAGCCGATGCCGTCGAGCGGGCCGTGACCATGGCTCTGGATGCCGGCTACCGCACGGCGGATATTATGGAACCGGGGAAGATCCAGGTGGATACTGTCCAAATGGGCGACCGGATAGCGGAGCAGGTGGCGGCCGGCGCTTAAATTGCGGGTTTTTGAGAATAATAAGTTTGGCTTTAAGCAGTCAGCAGCCAGGAGTCAGTAGTCTGGGAGCTGACAGCTAAAAGTTTGTAAGTAATTGTTAGCTGTCACCAGGAGTTTGTTTAGGAGGTTACTCCCGGACGGGAGGGATTGCGGTTGGATCAGTCCTGGTTTCCGAACCTGAACTATTTAAACGTGGATTATTTAAAAAGTATTAAGTTAAGTGCAGCTAATGTTATTGATATTTTAATTATAGCCTTTGTTTTTTACCGCCTGCTGCTTTTGATTAAAGGTACCAGGGCTGTACAATTACTTAAAGGGCTGGCCATTTTATTGATTGCCACCGGCTTGTCCAGCATGTTTAACCTTTATGCCGTAAACTGGCTTTTGAAGCAGGTAATGGCGATGCTTATAGTGGCACTGCCGGTCGTTTTTCAGCCGGAACTACGGCGTGCCCTGGAGAAACTGGGTCGGGGAAAGTTATTTGCTTATCATCTACCTGTTGCCGGTGAGGCAGACCAGGCCGGGATGATGGATGAAGTGGTGCGGGCAGCGGCGGTTCTTTCCGCCGATAAAGTGGGGGCATTAATTGTTATTGAAAGGGAAACCGGCTTAGAAGAACATATCGATACCGGCGTAAAGATAGATGGATTAGTATCAGCGGAATTTCTGATAGCCGCATTTATTCCCAATGGTCCTCTGCACGACGGCGCAGCGATCATTCGGGGCAATCGGGTGGTTGCTGCCGCCTGTTTTTTGCCCCTTAGCGATAATATACACTTAAGCAATGAATTAGGAGCGCGACACCGGGCGGGCCTGGGTATTAGCGAGCATTCCGACGCCCTGGCGGTGATCGTTTCAGAAGAAACAGGTGTCGTTTCTTTGGCTGTTGAGGGTGTTCTGACCAGGCATCTCGATCAGAAGACCCTTTATGACCGTCTGACCGGGTTCCTCCATCCCAGAACCGGTTCATCTTTAGCATCGCTCTGGCAGAAGCGGGAGCACGGTAAAATTGACACGCGGAAGTCTAAGAAGGTATAATCTATAAGTATGATCAGGATAAAATTATTTCTTATGGCTATTTCTTGGGGAGGCTTTTCATGGGGGTAATGTTTGGTACCGATGGGGTGCGCGGTGTGGCCAACAAAGAACTTTCACCGGAACTGGCCTTCCGTATCGGGCGGGCTGGGGCTCATATCCTGGGCCGTATGAGCATGAATAACGGGGTGGTTATCGGCAGGGATACCCGTATCTCCGGAGATATGCTGGAAGCCGCCCTGGTGGCCGGCATTTGTTCAGCCGGCATAAATGTTTTAAAGGTGGGAATTATGCCTACTCCGGCTATCGCCTACCTTACGCGGGAATTAAAAGCCGCTGCCGGAGTGGTCATTTCGGCTTCGCATAACCCGGTGGCAGATAACGGGATCAAGTTTTTCGGGGCCACCGGTTACAAACTTTCAGACGAAGTCGAGGCGGAAATAGAGGCGCTGGTTATGGACGGATGCGCCGGTGTGCCTTCTCCCACGGGGAGAAAAATAGGGCGGGTTTTTGCAGTCAGCGACGCAGACGACCGTTATGTGGCTTTTGCTAGAAGGACTGTAGATACGGACCTGAAAGGGTTAAAGGTTGTTGTGGACTGTGCCAACGGCGCCGCCTGCCGGGTGGCGCCCAGGGTGTTAAACGAATTGGGAGCGGAAGTCATCCCGCTTTATAACCAGCCTGACGGGGTGAACATTAACGACGGATGTGGTTCGACCAACCTTGCGGCTTTGCAGGAAGCAGTTGTGTCACACGGAGCTGATCTGGGTCTGGCCCATGACGGCGATGCCGACCGGGTAATTGCCGTGGATGCCGGCGGCAGGGTGGTGGACGGCGATCAGATCATGGTTGCTTGTGCCCGCCGCTTGAAGGAACAGGGGCTGCTGACGAAGAATACTATAGTGGTGACGGTGATGAGCAATCTCGGTTTGCATCTGGCCATGCGGGAGATGGGAATCCAGGTGCTGGAAACAAAAGTAGGGGACCGCTACGTTCTGGAAGAAATGCTGCGCACCGGCGCCCGCCTGGGCGGCGAACAGTCCGGGCATATTCTCTTTCTAGATTACTGTACCACCGGGGACGGCATCATCACTGCCCTGCAATTGTTGTCGGCAGTTAAAGAAAGCGGGCGTACTCTGGAACAACTGGCGGCGCAGATGGAACGGCTGCCTCAATTGCTGGAGAACGTTCCGGTAAAGGACAAAAACCTGGTAATGGCCAGCCCGGTTTTGGAAGGGGCAATCCGGGAACAGGAAAGGCGGATGGGCAACGAGGGAAGGATTCTAGTGCGCCCTTCCGGTACGGAACCGCTGGTACGGGTAATGGCCGAAGGGAGGGATATGGCAAAGTTACGGGAAGTGGTTGACCAGTTGACTGCTGCCGTAAGAAGTATTGAAAACTAAATAAGGCGGGGTGTTTTCTGAACGCCAAACAATCACAGCACCGGAGAGTTGTTTTCAGGAAACGCCTTGACCGTTAAGCGCCTGAACCCTTAAGGGTTGACGAGGAGGGAGTTAATCGAGAATTTCGGCGGGTGCTCCCCGGTCCGGTCACGACCGTTAGCGGCATTACAAATCCGGCAGGCAACTGCCGGGACAAAAGTGCCCGGTGACGAAGCGGTATTGCACGGGATAAGTGTGCCCGGCGGGTAAAGCTGACCTGATCAGGAAAGCACCCCTCGGGCTTAATAGGTGCTGGCAGATTCCGGTGCCGTGGCTTTGCTCCGCCCGGCATTTTTGCTTTAATGAAAAGTATTGAGCAGGAGGTAAGGTTTTATGTGCGGTATTGTTGGTTATATCGGCGAACAAGAAGCCGTCCCTATATTGCTTGACGGATTGCAAAAACTGGAGTACCGGGGTTACGATTCGGCCGGCGTGGTTTTCCCGGTGGACGGCCGCCTGCATGTTGAGAAGCAGGCGGGCAAACTAGCTGCCCTGCAGGAAAAGTTGAACGGCCGGGCATATCCGGCCGTGGCTGGCATCGGACACACCCGCTGGGCCACCCACGGGCGTCCTTCCGACGCCAACGCCCACCCTCACACCGACTGCAGCGGCCGGTTTGCAGTGGTTCATAACGGCATTATCGAAAACTACCTGCCGTTACGGGACTGGCTGAAGGCGGAAGGACACGTCTTTCAATCCGAGACCGATACCGAAGTGCTCCCCCACCTGGTCGAGCATTTTTACCGGGGCGACCTGGTGGAAGCGGTGCGGGAGGCCGTATCCCGCCTGGAAGGTTCCTTTGCCATGGCGGTAGTGGCCGGGCCGGAACCGGACCGGGTGGTGGCCGTGCGGCAGGACAGCCCACTGGTAGTGGGCCTGGGGCGGGGGGAAAACTTTCTGGCTTCAGACATCCCGGCTTTGTTGAAACACACCAGGCGCACTTACATCCTTAACGACGGCGAAGTTGCCGTTCTTACCAGGGAACGGGTGAAGGTGCTGGACCGGACCGGGCAAGAAGTGGCGAAAGAAGTATTCGAAGTGAAATGGGCTGCCGAGCAGGCCGAGAAGAACGGATTCGACCATTTCATGCTGAAAGAGATTTACGAACAGCCCAGGGCCCTGCGGGACACTTTGAGCGGCCGGATTGGCGGAAACGACTGCGGGGTGGCCCTTGAAGACCTGCAACTGGATGTTGCCGGTTTAAAGAAAATATTCATTACTGCCTGCGGCACGGCTTACCATGCCGGCCTGGTGGGTAAATATATTATTGAAAAACTGGCCCGGTTGCCGGTGGAAGTGGACATCGCCTCGGAATTCCGCTACCGCCAGCCCCTTGTTGACCGGGACAGCCTGGTGGTGGTGATCAGCCAGTCCGGAGAAACGGCGGATACCCTGGCCGCCCTCCGGGAAGCAAAGCGCTACGGCGCGCACGTGGTCGGCGTGACCAACGTTGTCAGCAGTTCGGTGGCCCGGGAGGCTGACGACGTGCTTTATACCTGGGCCGGGCCGGAAATTGCCGTGGCTTCGACCAAGGCTTACACTTCCCAATTGCTGATCATGTACCTGTTTGCTCTCTACCTGGCCGAAAAGAGAAAAACCGTCGGCCGGGAGGATTTGCGCCAGATTATCCTGGAAATAAAGAAGCTTTCCCACAAGGCTCAGTTCATCCTGGACAACACGGCCGGCCTCAAATCCTTTGCGGAACAGTACGTTGACTGCAGCGGCATGTTTTTTATCGGTCGCGGCCTGGACTATGCCGTGGCCCTGGAAGGTTCCTTGAAGTTGAAGGAAATTTCCTACATCCGGGCCGAAGCCTACGCCGCCGGGGAGTTAAAACACGGCACCCTAGCCCTGATTGAGGAAGGCGTGCCGGTAGTGGCCCTGGCCACCCAGGGCGCCCTGTTTGAAAAAATGATCAGCAACATCCAGGAAGTAAAGGCCCGGGGCGCTTCCGTACTGGCCCTGGCCATGAACGGCCTTGACGAAGTGGAAAAAGTGGCCGGGCAGGTGATCTACATTCCCGCCACCCACCCCGTATTGGCCCCCGTGCTCACCGTCATTCCCCTGCAACTGCTGGCCTACTATACCGCTGTAGGCAGGGGCTGCGACGTGGATAAACCGCGCAACCTGGCCAAAAGCGTGACGGTAGAGTAGGAGAATCGTATTTAAGGAAGAGATGATCAAATAAAATAAAGTTGCATAATGAGAAAATAATGTTGTAAACTTATCAGGGGCTACGGGGACACAATACATAATTGAAAAATTGCAAGGACTTATTAGAACAAAAGTTTATCAAAAGATATGATAAAATGAAGCTTGAGGTTGAGGCGGGTTTAATCTTTGTTGACATCGAATTGACGACTAAGGAGGGAGAAAGGATGATTCCAATTACCGATGGGCTTTATACGATGCCCCAGTCGCCGGGTGAGAAGCCGCAGTTGATCGGCAGCAGGTGCCTTTCATGCGGCGAGATTTACTTTCCCAGGAAAGAAAAAGGGCTCTGCGTTCACTGCCAGCAAAAGAATATGGAAGAAGTGAAATTGAGCCGGCATGGCAAGATTGCCAGTTTTACTGTCGTCATGCAGCCGCCGGCGGGGGGGTTTTACCGCGGGCCGGTGCCTTACGCTTATGGCTACGTGGACTTACCGGAAGGAGTAAGGGTGGAAACCCTGTTTGCCGGAGACCTCGACGCGCTGGAGACGGACATGGATGTAGAGCTGGTTGTGGAGAAGCTTTACGAAGATGATGAGGGTAATGAATGTGCCACATATAAATTTAAACCGGTTCAAAAATGAATGCAGGGAAAGGAGGGTTAATCTTTGAAACCGCTTAACGAGATGAGGGAGGTTGCAATAGCCGGGATCGGTATTACCAAGTGGGGCTTTTATGAGAACGCCGAGTGGTATGACTTCGGCAGCGAGGCTATCCTGGCGGCCCTGAATGATGCCGGAATGGAATGGAAGGAAGTGCAGGCGGCTTTTTGCGGCAGCGTTTATCAGGGAACCGGCTCCGGCCACCAGGCGATTAAAGAAGTGGGTTTAACCGGCATCCCCATTATTAATGTAGAGAATGCCTGCTCCAGTTGCGCGTCGGCCTTCAGGCTTGCCTACCAGTCGGTGGCTGCTGAAATTTATGATGTCGTGATTGCCGTAGGCATGGAAAAGATGCCGCGCGGTCCCATACCAAGCACGGCTTTCCGGCCCTGGGAATTGAAGCTGGGGTTTAATGTTCAGCCGGCCAACTATGCGCTTATGACGCTTCAATATATGAAAGAGACCGGAGCCACTATAGAGGATTTCTCCCTGGTGGCCGTTAAAAACCGCAAGAATGGGGCGTTAAACCCTAATGCCCGCTTTCAGAAGCCGGTTACCCTGGAAGAAGTCATGAACTCGCGCCTGGTAGCCGCGCCGCTGCGACTTCTGCACTGCTGCCCGCTGGCTGACGGGGCGTCAGCGTTTATTCTTTGTAGCAGGGATAAGCTTAAATCAAAACAAGGAGCTGTTACGGTGGCGGCCTCCGTTCTTACTTCCGGTGTGTACGGCGAGGAGTACCCTCCGGCCGATATTGTAAAGAGTCTTAAATACTCACCTTCTGAAGGCATGACGGAACTCTCGGCCAGGCAGGCCTATGAGGTTGCCGGATGCGGCCCGGAAGATATTGATGTGGTGCAGGCGTATGATTCCATGGCTCCGGGCGAACTGTGGGACCTGGAGGAGTTGGGATTTTGCAAACCGGGAGAGGTGCCGAAATTATTGCGGGAAGGGGTGTTTGACTTGAACGGCAGGCTTCCCGTAAATACGGACGGTGGTCTGATGTCCAGGGGACACCCCCTGGGAGCTACCGGCGGCGGGCAGATCTACGAAATTGTTTTGCAGTTGAGAGGAGAGGCCGGGCCGAGGCAGGTTAAGGATGCCAAGGTCGGTCTGGCTCATGCCATGGGTGCCGGTCCCAACAGCGCCGTGACCATTTTGAAGAGGTAGGAGCCGCGATGCTGCTTGTATAACACCGTTGTTGTGAGAAGTGGTGTGACGAAGCAATCTCATGGGAACTGTCAGCCATTAGCTGCCAGCTATCAGCAGGAGATTGCTTCGTCAGCCTTCTGGCATGCTTTCTTCAGATTACTCGCAAGCTGGCGAAGGATCCTTGCTCGAAATGACAAAGTGGATTTTATGAAAGAACTTCCAGAAGTTCGTCGTGAATCAGGCCATTGGAGGCCACTATGGAAGGATACCCTTCCAGATTGAGCTTTTGCCCGTTGATGTCCGTGACTCTGCCCCCGGCTTCTTCCACCAGCAGGGATCCGGCGGCCACGTCCCAGGGTCTTAAGACATTTTCCCAGAAGCCGGTTAACCGGCCACAGGCGATATAGGCCAACTCCAGGGCTGCGGCGCCCAGTGCCCGGAGGTTGGTACAACTCTCGAGCACCCTGTGGTAGTCGATCCTCAGCAGTCGTTTGTTAAAAGTTTTATTGGAAGGATAGCCCGTAACCAGGAGCCCCTCCTTAAGTTTTTTTCTTATTGGATCAACGCAGACCAGCCTGCCGTTTAAAAAGGCGCCGCTGCCCTTTGCCGCGCTGAAGCACTCCCCGCGAAAGGGGTCGTAGACAACCCCGGCCACAATTTCCCCGCCAAAAGCCAGTCCGATGGAAACGCAGCAAAAAGGAATCCCGTAGACGAAGTTGGTGGTGCCGTCCAGGGGGTCCACGTACCAGGTAAAGCCGTCCGGATATGCCCTGGCTTCATCTGTGCTTTCTTCGCCGACGATGACGTGGTCCGGAAAGACCTTTTGCAGGCCGGCGATGATTATTTCCTCGCATTTCCGGTCCACCTCGGTTACCATGTCCGACGGGCATGACTTGTACTCCTTTTCAAATTCCCCGCCGAACCTGGCCCTGATTATTTCTCCTGCCTGCCGGGCCAGAGCGGCGGCGGCTTCCAGGTAAATAGAATGTTCCATATACTTCTCCTTTACAGTTGTTCTGTGCTTGCTAAAAATTTTATCATATTTATTCAGGGAAGTCCTGTTTTAGTAATTTTTCAACTGTTTCTTTTCGTATCGAACCAGTGTTCCTTTCTTTGGATGAGCCTCGCGCAGGTGAGGACGAAAAAGGCGGCCTCGGCGCAGAACCAGTTTCCCGATCCCGGTTTGATATATACTTCCCGGACATGGCAAACCTTCTCGTGGGCTTTGCGGTAATCACCATGCAGACAGGCGTAATAACCGAGGAGCATCCAGGGGTAGTCGGGGGGCTTGATATAGACCCAGTCCGGCTGGTTGTCATTGAATAATTTATACAGGCGGGCGCCCCTTTCCGACCCTGCTTCGATCAGGCTGCACAGCGCCGGGAAGATCTGGCAGGTAGCATCGGGGTAAAATATTTTCAAGTTCACTTCCGGTCTGACCCAGCCGGCTTTACTGGGGTGATAATATAGTTTCCGTTTGTTCCAGAGCACCCTTTCTACTCCGCTTGCTATTGTTTCCGCCCTGGTTTTAAAAAACCTGGCTTCTTCGTCTCCGAGGCGGTTCAGCAGTTCGGCGAAGTCGGCCAGTCCCCGGCAGGCCTCGCAGTTGTCCATTAAATATTTTACTCTGTAACTGGCCAGAGCAAAGGTCAGACCATCCCGGTCCATCAGGTTTATTATGGATCGGGCCACTTTTTTTAAGCCGGGGAGGTTCTTTTTGAGCCAGTTGGTTTGTCCTGTCCTTTTCTGATAGTTGGCGACCAGCGAGAGGTAGGTTCCGGCGTAGGCGTCCTCGGAATCAGGCTTGGCTGTTTTGGAGTTCATATTTTCATCGTAATGATAATCGAGGATGGTCCCGTTATCTTCAATATTGCGCAGGTACCAGTCGATATAGCGTTCTACCAGTGGATGGGAGGATGCTTCTTCCAGCATAGCTGTTGCCGCAAAATTTGAAAAGTAGGGGGTTACCCAACCCTGGTCCGGATACCTGGTGATGGCGCCGTCGGCCTTGTTCCCCGGGCTTAGAATCTGGCAGTTCTTCAGCCAGCGAATCTGGGCCGCCATGTTGGCCTGCAACTCTTTAATTGCTTCTGCTTTACCTGGATGTTCCATTTAAACACCCCGTTAAATTTGATTTTAATACATACTATGGCTTTCATATGGGTTTAGTTTCTCAACTGGCAGAGGAAGTAGATTTTTTAAATAAAATACTGTATTATTGTTAGTATCAAATAATTAAAAAGAGGTGTTTTAAACTGGTAAAAAGTAAAGTGTCTAAAGATGTACATAAGGTTAATGGTTCTTTTGTTCCGGGACGGGGTAAGAAAGCCTGGTATTTTACCGGTATTGTTAGTTTTGTGCTTGTTCTGACGGGTGTTGTTGCCTGCGGTGTAAGCAAGTCCGGCCCTGAAGCATCGAAAACAGTGACCATTGAAACAGCCAAAGGACCAATTGTCATAGAGATTTATCCCGAACTGATGCCGGTTACTGCCGGCAATTTTGAAAAGCTGGTACAATCTAATTTTTATGATGGCCTAACATTCCACCGCGTAGAGGATTGGGTGATCCAGGGAGGGGATCCAAAGGGAAACGGCACCGGCGGACCTGGCTGGACAATTCCGCTGGAAACCAGCCCAAAGCTGAAAAATGTGCGCGGGGCCGTGGCCATGGCGCGTAGTGCAAACCCCGATTCTGCCGGCTCGCAATTCTATATCTTGAAAAAGGACGCTTCCTGGCTTGATGGTAAGTATGCCGTGTTCGGAAAGGTAATAAAGGGGATGGAAGTTGTTGATCAAATTGCAAAAGGTGATCGGATGACTTCTGTCAGAGAACAATAACGTTAACTTATTATAATAGTATTGAGTTTATTAATTATTTATTGTAATATAAAATTAAGAATTTTTAGATATTTAGAATGTTTTTTGGGGGGAGGAAAAATGAACCTTTTTAAAAGCATTCCGGCCGGGATTTATGTGCGGTGGGGTGTGGTTCAGCTTGTTTTAATACTGGTTATCTTGTATAGTGGACTTAACCAGTTGGGGGCGGTTGGAGCTATTCTCATTGCTAATGTCCTGACTGTTTGCCTGGTGTTTAGTTTCATCCGGCAACGCAAAAGCTTTAGGATGGACCTGGATGACCATTCCATCGATCCGACTTTGCGTATTGCCAACGAAACTTTGCCTTACCTGCGGCGCGGCTTGAATGAGGAAACTGCCCTGAAGACAGCGGAAATAATCCACAAAATTAGTGATATGTCGGCGGTGGCTATTACCGACCGGGAGAAAGTGCTGGCCTATATCGGCGCCGGCGCCGGTCACCATAAACCGGGCGGGCCGATTTTAACTAATGCTACCAAACAGGTTATAGCTGCCGGTGAACTGATGGTGGTCAACGACAAAAAAGGTCTCAACTGCCCGGTTGGTGATTGTCCCTTGCAGGCGGCTGTAATTGCTCCTTTAAAGTGTAAGGGCGAAGTGGCCGGGACGGTTAAGCTGTATCAGACCAGCCAGGGTGAACCGGCGCCTGAAATGGTCAAACTTGCAGTAGGCATAGCCCAGCTCTTAAGTCTTCAAATGGAACTGGCAGAGTTAGATCACCAGACCCAGTTGGTGACCAAAGCCGAGTTGGAGGCTCTCCACGCTCAGATAAATCCCCACTTTTTATTCAACACCTTGAATACTATTATTACTTACATCCGTACCAACCCGGAAACTGCGCGTCGGCTGTTAATCCGACTGGCGTCGTTTTTTCGTCATGCCCTGAAGAAGCACGGGCATTTCGTAACCTTAAAAGAGGAAATTGAATATGTTAATACCTACCTGGTGCTGGAGAAAGCACGCTTCCGGGAAAAGCTTCATATCCAGAAGGACATTGACAACGGGTTGCTGGATTATCAAGTGCCGGTTTTGACTTTGCAGCCGTTGGTGGAAAACGCAGTTAAGCACGGCATTCAACCTAAAATGGGCCGGGGCACAATCCATATTTCGGCCCGGTTGGTTAAGGGGGAAATGTTCCTGGTGGTTAAAGATGACGGAGTGGGAATCGGCCGGGATAAACTGTCGAAAGTTTTACAGCCTGGTTTTGGTTCTGGTAACGGGGTGGGTTTAAGTAATGTTCATGAACGTTTAAAGGGTTTCTTCGGTGAAAATTACGGCTTGCGTATTGAAAGCATGGTAAACGGCGGTACGTCGGTTTTTATCCGGGTTCCTTTGATACGCAAGCGGGTGAGGGGAGAGGTCGTCGGTGAAGCTTAAAGCATTGATTGTTGATGACGAATATCCGGCGCGTCAGGAACTGCGTTATATTTTGAGCGAATTTGACAGTATCGAAATTGTTGGAGAGGCAACTAATGCCCAGGAGGCACTGGCGTTAATCAAGGCCCTTGATTATTCCGTCCTGTTTATTGACATAGCCATGCCCGGCATGAACGGGCTGGAGCTAAGCGTTGCCATTCAGGAACTGCCCAATCCCCCCCACGTTATCTTTGTAACTGCTTATGAAGAATATGCGGTTTCGGCTTTTGAGGTTAGTGCCATTGATTATCTTTTGAAACCGGTTGACCCCAAACGGCTGAAAAAGGCGATTGATAAAGTGATTAAGGTCCATCAGGAGACGCTGGCTTTGGATGGAGCTAACGGTCATGAGAGGCAGTTGCGGGATACGGCTGAGCCGGTTGCTCAGCAGGCCGACCGGGGCCAGATTAAGATTGACCGTCTGCCGGCCGAAAAACAGGGTAAGACTGTTCTGGTTACCGAGTCGGATATATTTTACGCCTTTACCGAGCAGGATTATGTTTATCTGAAAACCGGTAACGATAAATTATTTACCCGTTTTACCCTGAAGGAACTGGAAGCCCGGCTTCCACCGCAGATGTTTTTCCGCACCCACCGCTGTTACCTGGTAAACCTGCATAAGGTTAAGGAGATTGTGCCTTTCTTTAACGGGACTTATACCCTGATCCTGGAAGACAAGGAGCGCAGCGAAGTGCCGGTAAGTCGGGCCCAGGCCAAAAAGCTCAGGCGGATATTGGGATTTTAGCTTTTGGAACAACGTGATTTGATGAGGTGAACCGGTTGAACGTGGTTGGTATCGGCATCGACAGCGTTGAAATTGTGCGCATCAAACGGGCTGTGGCGCGTGCCGGTGAAAAGTTTTTGAAACGGGTTTTTACGGAATCCGAACAGGCTTACTGCAATGCCAGGCGGGACCGTTTTTCCTGTTATGCAGCCCGGTTTGCCGCCGAAGAAGCGGTGTTGAAGGCTATTGGTACCGGCCTGGCGGGCTGCCGGTGGACCGATGTAGAAATAAGGCGGCTGCCGGGAAGCGGGCCGGAAGTAATGTTTTCAGGCCGGGCCGCGGAACTGGCCGGGAAAAAGCGAATTGCCGGTTCGCTGGTGAGCATTTCACATGACCGGGAGCGGGCTATAGCATTTGCCCTGGTAATCGGGGCGGGGGGTGAGACATAATGCTGGTAGTCACCTCAGAAGAAATGAAAAAGCTGGATCAATCCGCCATTAAGGATTATGGGATTCCCGGCATAGTGCTTATGGAAAATGCCGGGCTCCAGGTAGTTAAAGTGGTGGAAAAGGTCCTCGGTGATTTGTCCGGAAAAGAAATAGCTATTTTTGTCGGTAAAGGGAATAATGGTGGAGACGGGCTGGTGGTGGCCCGTCATCTTTTGAACCGGGGAGCGTCGGTGAAAGTTCTGATCCTGGCTGATTACGAGGAGATCAAAGGGGACGCCCGGGTCAACCTGGAAATCTGGCGTAAAATGGGTCAGAAGGTTCATTCTTTGACCAGGGGGGACGGCCTTAACGTTATCCGTCTGATTTTAATGAATGTGGATCTGGTTATAGATGCGGTGTATGGTACTGGCTTTCGGGGTACAGTTGGTGAAAAGATCGGTAGTGTCATCGAAGTGCTTAACAAAAGCGGCAAATCAATTATAGCGGTAGATGTTCCATCGGGGCTGGAAGCTGATACAGGGATGGTTAACGGACCGTGCATCAGGGCTTCTCATACCGTCACCTTTGGCCTGCCGAAGGTGGGTTTGATTATCGGGGCCGGTCCGGAATATGCCGGTGAACTCCATGTGGCCGATATTTCCATACCGGCTGCGGTTATTGAGAAGTCGGGGTTGAAAAGGTACCTGCTGACTGCCGGTATGGTGCGCGACTGGTTGCCCCTTCGCCGGCCGGCTGTTCATAAAGGAGATTTCGGCCGGGTTCTGGTGGTGGCCGGTTCCCGGGGCATGACCGGGGCGGCCTGCCTGGCGGCGGCGGCAGCGGCGCGGGCCGG
>JAGUVT010000018.1 GCA_020062745.1 Deltaproteobacteria bacterium | reverse complement strand
TGCCATGATTTTATTATTAGCGTTTCTGCGGCTATTGTAATTTTCCCTAACGTTCATTGATGAATTCCAGGATCTCCCTTGCAGGTATGGCTACTCCCTGTTGTTTGGCGTCATCTTCTTGTTGGATGCTGCCGAACACAATGCCGGCAACCTTTTTATCTTCATCAAATACGGGGCTCCCACTGTTACCGGGATGAATAGGCGCATCGATCACAAAAACGGGTGCCGGAAAGTCGGAGACTCTTATGAAAGTAGAAATGCTTCCTTCCATGATTACGTTACCAATACCCAGCGGGTTGCCGATAATGATTACTTTATCTCCCACACTGGCCCTTCTTTTAGTGTTTATGGTTGCTGCCGGCAAATCCCGGGCCTCCAAATAAATCAAAGCCAGATCCGAATCCGGGCTGGTTTTAATGTTTTTGACCGGATAAGTTTTTCCTCCGGAAAAGGCAACCGTTATACTTAAAGCGTCCGAGACTATATGCCGGTTGGTGACAATGATCCCATTCGGTGAGATGTTAAAACCGGTTCCGGTTCTTTGCCCGGCAATAGCCCGTTCCGGCCTGGAAACAGCATTTATCTGGACCACGTATTGTTTTAGCTGGTTAATTGACGGGTCCTCATCCAATCTTTTCGACGGGATCAAAAAATCCAGGGAAGGCAGGGTCAGGCCCGGCCATGTCGTCAGGAAAACGAAACCGGCAAAAATTAAAAAAGTAAAAAAGGCCAGAATACGGATAAAAACCGGCCTTTCACCTTTTTCCTCTTGCTCCTGGTCGTGATTCTTGAAAATATGAATTATCTCCTTAATTAATCATTGCCGGTGCGCCTTTAATCGTAAAAAGCCATGAGCCTCACCTTACAGGGACATAGTATATCATGTTCTCTAATAAAGCAAGATAGTTGTCATTCACTGACTTTTCCCATAGCGGGAGTCAATAACTCATGATGGTCTTTTCATAAGGAAATTCCAATACTGGATTTATATTCTTGACAAGATCAACCTGAGAAAAGTATAGTTTAAATACGGTTATCAACTAATTTGAGAAAGGAGGTTCTTTGAAAGATGGCGGTTGGGCTTGAAAAGAGGCTGACTGAAAAGTTAAAAGAGGAAATGGTATATCAGGTTAAAAGCTTGAGGAGCCTGGGCCGGCCGGAAGACCAGAAGATGTCGGGGGCGGGTATTCCTTACCGGCCAGGAGTAAAACTTTGTCTGGAGCGGGCTCGCCTGGTAACGGAATCATATAAAAAGACGGAAGGCGAGCCGGTGGTATTGAGAAGGGCAAAGGCCATGGCCAATGTCCTGGATAATATGACTGTCTGGATCGGCAGGCACGAGCGGATTGTAGGGAATTATGCCGGCGATCCCGATTCTTTGATTACTTATTGCGAGCAGTTCTGGCGCTGGCTGGACAAGGCCATAGAAAAAGAATATAAAGGGCTTTTGGATGAACAGGGCCGGGAAGAATTGCACCAGATTCACAAATACTGGCAGAATAAAGCAATGCAGGGAATGGAACGGGAGTTAATCCCTCCTGAGGTCAAGCCTTACTGGAAATCTATTTAAACGGGAGAAATTATTTAAATCAAAAACGTTTTCTCGAAGCAGTAATCATAACCATCCAGGCGGCAATCAGGTGGGCGAAAAGATATGCTGAAAAAGCTGGAGAAATGGCTGCAACATTTTATAAGGAAGATAAAGAAAAGGACGGCGTTACCAGGCTGGAAGCCCAGGAACTAGTGGAATTCCTCTGGTTGAAGATAAGCGAATTGGGTGATCTTACTGCTCCGGTCCAGGGAGCCATGATTGCCGGCGGTAATATGACAGCGCGGGTATTGACCATAGGAATTGGAAAGGGGAATAAAAAGAGATGCGCTTCGGAAAGGTGGAATATGAGAAAAAAGAAGGGATCGCTTTTTTAACTCTGGATAATCAGGCGCAATTGAATGCTTTAAGCCCGGGAATAAGGGAAGGGCTTACCAGGGGTTTTGAAGAGGTGGAGAAAGACGATGAGGTGGATGTGGCTATTGTAACCGGTACCGGCAGGGCTTTTTGCGCCGGGGCCGACATTACCGGCCTCAAGTTCGACCCTCATTCGGTCAAGAAGTTTATGAAAGATATAATAGACTTTCTGTCTATCGGTGAGAGAGTGGTCAAGCCGGTAATAGCCGCGGTAAACGGCCTTTGTTTGGGCGGCGGATTTGAGCTGGCAATCGGCTGCGATCTTATTGTTGCTTCCGAAAAGGCGCAATTTGGCGTCCCGGAGGCCAAACTCGGCCTTTTGCCCGGATTTGCCATTGTCCGCCTTCCGCAAATAGTTGGAAGGGCAAAGGCCAAGGAAATGATGATGACCGCCGAAAGCATTTCTGCGGAGGAAGCCCTGCGCTGGGGGCTGATTAACAAGGTTGTGCCGCATGAAAAACTGATGGAAGAAGCTGTGGCCCTGGCTGATAAGATCAAGGCCCTTCCCAGGCTTACCATGCAGCTTGCCAAATCTTCAGCCAACAGGGGCCTGGGTGGGGAAGAGATGAATTATGCCAGGGACACCATGCCGTTTCTTTTTGTCACGGAAGATGTCAAAGAAGGCGTCACCGCTTTTCTGGAAAAGAGAAAACCGGTATTCAACAGGAAATAAGAGGGAAGAGCGTTAAATCAGCAGTTTGTTGCCGTCTCAGTAATTATGTATTGTGTCCCCCGAATTGCCGGATTAGCCCCCCGGATTCCATGGTAAAATCAAACATCAGCAGGCCTTGCGTCGTGTTATGCGGCCACTGCCCATGCAAAGTGCGCATGGTCGTACGCATGGTAGCCATCCGTGCGTTCCTTGAAATAGCGCTCTTCGATGTCGGATGGGCTCAAGTCCTCATGAAGATGTAGACCTAAACGGGCGAGGTCTGCGGCAAGCGTGGACGGGTCAAAGCCCGTTTTCATCGGCTCGCCTATTCCCCGCGTGGTTTCCTGGATCAATTTTACGCGTTTAGCCGCTCTGTCGGGGATAAATGCGTCGGTATCCATGTAATCGAAAATTACCGTGCTACCCGTGGGTGAGATATCGGCGATGGTGCGTAACGTGGCAAACACCTCGTCGGGGGTCAAGTAACAGGTGACGCCCAGCCAGCTAAAGAAGCTTAGGGTCTGCGGGTCATATAATGAGCGCGTGAGTATTGCTGCCAGACTCTCTTGTGTGAAATCTACCGGAACGAAGTGGAGATTCGTCGGATGCTCCCAGCCCAACTCAGTGAGGCGATGGCGCTTCAATTCTTGCGTACCGGGATGGTCGACCTCGAACACCTGAAGTAGCTCAACCATCTCCGGGTGCCGAAACGCAAAGGTATCCATCCCTGCTCCGAGGATCACATACTGCTTAACCCCCTGCCTGACAGCTTTCTCAAGGCTGTCTTCCGTATACCGGGCACGGCTGAGGACTGTGGAACCCATGACACGCATCGACCATGCCAGAGTGGTCGCCCGGTCAGGGCACGACGCGGCGCGTGTAGGGTCAATATTCTGGAGAAACCACGCCAGATACTGTTCGATGACGGCGCGCACCTCATCCCTGAGTAAACGATAGGCCAGAAAGTCATTAAAGATCTTAGGATTATCGTACATGGCATGATAGCCACGAACGTAGGTGGCCATCAGTGCGGTACGGCTGAATTGGGCTTCTTCCATCGAGAATCCCCCTTTATAAACACTAAAATTTAGGGTAATGATGTTCGCTTTATTATATATTACCAGATAAAGTTGACAATTACTGCCATATAACATTTAAAAAAGAGGAGAATCGGACCATAAAGATTCTTTAAATCCACTTTCTTTTCTTAAAGATGAGAACCATCCACGCCGGCACGATGAGCAGCCCGACGGTAATCCACCAGGTTGAAATGCCCAGGTGCTGGTAAGGCAGCGGTACGTTCATGCCGAAGAACCCGGTTAAAAAAGTAAGCGGCATGAATATGGTGGAAATGACGGTAAGGATGCGCATTGTTTCGCTGGTCCGGGCGCTGACCACCGAAGAGTATGTGGCCAGGGCCGCGTCGACAAGATCCCGGTGGCCATCGAGAGAATCAATGATCCGCTCCAGGTGATCGACCAGATCGAGGTAGTAAGGTTTGATTTCCTCCCGCAATTTCAAGTAGGAGTAGCTGCCGGCGTTGATGCTGGCGAAGATGCGCCTTTGGGGCAAAGTAGCCCGCCTGATGGTCAGGATGGTTTTTTTCAACGCCAGGAATTCCTCCGTAATTTCTTTAAACGGCTGCTCGTAGATTTCATCTTCCAGTTCATCAATCCGGACGCTGATGCGATCCATGATCGGGAATAGTTCATCGGTGTTGCCGTCAATAATCGAATAAAGGAAGAAGTCCACTCCTCTGTTCATAAATGAAGGGCTTTGCAAACTGGTTTTGGCGATTCGACCGAGGATGGGCAGGGTTTCCCGGTGCACGGTAACCACGAAATTCGGCCCGATAAAGACGTTGAGTTGTACCAGGGAGATCTCTTCTTCAGATTCTTCTTCGTAGCGCAGGGCATGCAATACAAAGAAGAAATAGTCTTCGTAATTGTCCAGCTTGGCCCGGGGACTGTAATGCAGGCAGTCCTCGACAGTCAGCGGGTGGAAGTTGAAAGTGCTTGCCACCGATTTAATTTCTTCATCAGTAAACTTATAGAGATCAACCCAGAGCAGATCCTCGTTGCTTTTTAGAAAGCGGCATTTGTTTTGCAGGTCGACGTCGTGATCCATGCGGTTATCTGTATGGTTATAGAAGTAGGTTTTAATCATTTTCATCCCCCCAATCTGCCGGGCCGTTCAAAAACAAAAAAGCCGTTCATAGTTATACAAAGAAGGCTTTCTCCTGCGCGTGGTTTTTATACCTTCTTCTCTAGTCAAAGCTTTGGCACGTACACAGCTAGAGAAATGTACCTCAGCCGCATTAAGTAAAACCTTAAGCCGGTAATACCTGTTGACCCGTCGGCGTCTCTCGACATTTCCGGGCAGCGGCATGTGTCTGTGTAGAAGCCTCACCTAACGAAGAATATTCTCTTGCTTAAAATAATATGGTATTGGCGGTAATAAGTCAATATAAAAAATTTTTATCCCGGTTTAAGGTTATTTTAAGGTTGTTTTAAGGTTTATGGTTCATTATTTAATCAGGCAAATTTAATTTTGCCCGCCACTTTAGAGTTTACCTGTCGCAAGGCAGGTATTTTTTCTTTTCAGAAAGAAGTATAATAAACATAGAAGCTGACAGTTGTCAGCAGTAAGCTGTCAGCGAAGAAAGAAATCATTTTTCTTTGTCTTGCCGATTGCTGAACGCTGCTTTGCGGAATACTTTCCGGGAGGCTGGTGGTGGCGATGAAAATACTGGTTATAGATGATGACCGGAAAATAACAGCTCTCTTGAACCGCTGGCTGACTTTTGAAGGATATATGGTAGAAATAGCGGACAGCGGGGAGGAAGGGCTTGCCCTGGCTGCGGAAGTTAAGCCTGATTTAATAATCCTGGATGTCCTGATGCCCGGCCTGAATGGCTGGGAGGTATGCCGGCAGTTGCGGGCCGGCAGCGATGTGCCGATCCTCATGCTTACCGCCCGTGATGAAGTGTCGGACCGGGTGAAAGGGCTGGACCTGGGAGCCGATGATTACCTGGTTAAGCCCTTTGCTTTAGAAGAACTTTTGGCTCGCATCAGGTCTCTTTTAAGGCGTCAGAAAACGGTAGAAGCGGCGAAGCAGCCGGTATTGAGCTACGCCGATTTGAAACTTGATACCGGCAGCCGGGAGGCCGAGCGCTTTGGACAGGTAATTCCGTTAACTACTAAAGAATATGAATTGCTTTTGCTGTTTATGGAAAACCCCAGGCAGGTTTTGACCAGGGACCTGATCATGGAACGTGTTTGGGGTTATGATTATAGCGGGGAATCCAATGTATTAGAAGTATACATCGGCGCGTTAAGACAAAAGCTAGAGCAGTTCGGAGGAGAAAGGCTGATTCATACTGTGCGGGGGGTGGGTTATGTTCTCAAGTAGACTTGTGGAGGTTAAGGAATAATGTCGCTGCGCCTGCGATTGACTTTACTTTATAGCTGGGTTTTGGGCTTGACGTTACTGGTCTTCGTTATTTTTGGCTATCTCTTTCTGGCTTATTATCTTACCGGGGAGATTGACCGTAATATTGCCGGGATTGCCAGGGAGGTGTTACGTTCGACGAAAGTTGTGGGTGAACCCCCTTATCCCTTGCGGCAGGTTGTCTTGCCTAATATAGGACTTTTTGCCGGTCCTGATACCTACCTGCAGGTAGCTGATAGAAAAGGTGAGGCTGTAGCCTCATCGGTCAACTTGAACAGTCGAGTATTGCCTTTGAGTGATGGTACATTAGAAAAGATAGCCGGAGGGGATAGTTCTTTTGAAACGGTAGTAGTTGGGGGTGAGCGGATACGAGTTTTTAACTACCCCCTTTATTTTGATGAGCAGGTTGTCGGGGTGCTCCAGGTGGGGAGGTCACTTGTTCCTACTATAATGGCTTTGAACAGGCTGCGGCTGTTTTTTCTTTTTATCGGCGGAGTTATTGTAGCCCTGGCTGGCATTACCGGGTGGTTGCTGGCTGGTGCGGCGTTGCGGCCGATTGAGCGTATTACCAAAGTAGCGGCGGGTATCCAGCAGGCCAGAGATCTGCGGCGCCGTATTGAGTATCAGGGGGTTGATGACGAAGTGGGCCGACTGGCGGAAACCCTGAACGTAATGCTGGACAGGCTTGAGAGTACCTACCGCCAGTTGGAGGAAGCAAATGCTTACCAGCGTCGCTTTGTAGCTGATGCTTCGCATGAACTCCGCACTCCGTTGACCATCATCCGCGGTAATGTAGAACTGCTTCAGAAGATGGGAGAGTTTGATCCGGCCACCAGGACGGAGGCTTTGGCCGACATAGCCGGAGAAACGGAACGCATGTCCAGGCTGATCGAAAGTTTACTGGCCCTGGCACGGGCCGACGCCGGCTACCGGCTGGAAAAACAATGTGTGTTGCTGGAACCGGTACTGGAAGAGGTTTTCCGCCGGGCCGCTTTGTTTTCCGGTGAAGTTGATTTTGAAAAGGGCGATATAGATGATGCAAAGGGGGTTTTTCTGTTCGCCAATCCCGATTACTTAAAGCAGCTTTTTCTGATTTTAATTGACAACGCCTTGAAGTATACTCCTGCCAGCGGGAAGGTACGGGTTGAAGCTAAGCGGCTGGATGGTTTTATTTGCATTTCCGTTATAGATACCGGCATCGGCATTGCAGAGAACGACCGGCCCTATATATTTCAGCGTTTTTTCCGTTCGGATCAAGCGCGCTTTACTGCCGGTACCGGCCTGGGACTGGCTATAGCGGAATGGATTGTTAATGAACACGGGGGACATATTGAAGTAGCCAGCCGGGAAGGTGAAGGCAGTACATTTAGAGTAAAATTGCCGGTTTTCAGCGAGAATTGTTCTTAACAATCACTTGTTTGGCGGGTTGGAGAAGATTTTTAACTGTATCTTTTGGTTCGTCCGGCGGTAACTATAGCCATGCCGGTAAAATTATGGTATATTTGAGAAAATAAAAGAGCTTCTTAAGGAGTTGGGATTATGCCGTGGCTGGAAAGTCTGCACGAACATCACCTGGCTATTTTACATCTGCTGGCCAAGCTGGAGGGTAATATTCGCCAGTTGGAAACGGGCGAGTTCACCG
>JAGUVT010000002.1 GCA_020062745.1 Deltaproteobacteria bacterium | reverse complement strand
GTTCTTTTCGTCAATTCGTCTGCTCCAAAAGCCCGATAGATTTTCTCCTAAAGGCTCTGGTTTGCCGATACCGTCATAAGGATTGCGAATAATATCTTTCAGTAATTGATTTATGCGTTTTAAAGTCTTTTTGTCTTGAGTTTGCCAATATAGGTAATCTTCCCATGCTTCTTGGAGAAAAGAAATATTATTCATTTTCCATGTTCTCCAATTCTTCCATTGTTTTTGTTATAAATTTCCCCTTACCTTCGTTGAGTGCGTCAATAGCCTTTTTAAGTCTTGCTTGATTATATTCATTGTAAAAATCATCAGCATGAGCGGATATTTCAAAAGGTATTTTTCTTTCCCTAACAACGGCTTTTGCGAATATAGTAAATGCTGTTGTCATATTCATTCCAAACTCTGCAAAAAGCTGTTCAGCTTGTTTTTTTAAATCTTTGTCCATACGGATATTTACATTAACAGATTGTGCCATAATAACAACTCCTTTCACTATTAGTATATGCATACTATATTAAATTTTATTCACAATGTCAATATAATATAAATAATTATAATTACAAAAAAGGAGGGAGGTAGCCAAGCATTATTTTTATTCTTTGTGGAATAAATTTAAGGCGCATTTAAAAGGGGCTATACCTGGTTTTCCCCTCAGACGCACAGAAATGGGGCAAATTCAAACGAAAACGCCCGGAATCCGTTTCCACGCTTCAAGATAGAAGCTGCGGTCTTCCCGGTCCCATGAACAGAGCAGGCCGATAAGCTCATCCCGAAACAGTAAGACCCCCCTGGGGTTTTCGTTCATCAACTCACCCAGTTTTTCGATTGTTGAATCGTTCGTTTTGAACCGCCTGCGCACGAGTGCTTCCGGCTCTTCGAGGTCTAAATAACGCTGTTTCACATCCTCCATGCGCGGGGCCGGTATGCCGTTTTTTGGCCTTCCTTTTGCCGCCAGCTCTAGCCGGGCTAGGGGCTTCATCATCTCTGCAAGTAGCGGGGTTTTCAGCATAGAGGGTCGGGCCACGATGCCGCCCCACAAGTTGGGGACTACAAGCCAGTCGTCTTTCTGTTTCGGTTTGATCCCACAGCCGGCGCCGATAACTGCAGCGGCTATAACCATAGCTGCTACCGCCGCAAACTCAAACGGGCATTGCATCCGCTCCGCCACGTCAACCGCCCAGGGTCGGAGCGGGGCAGGGATAAGCTCCGCCGGCAACGGCTCCGCCGGCAGCACCACACCCGAAACACTTCCACCGCCCCGAAGCCGGCCAGACCACGAAAGAGGGCCGCCGGTCTTCGTGAAACGGACACTTTGCAACTAAGTTTCTGCCGCTTAAGCGCAGTGTAAGATTTAAGTAGCGCTCGCATACCATTTCAATTGCAACGTTTTTAGCATTATCAAAAACACTACTTTGTGCTATACTTTTAGCAAGCACAGTTTTCACCCACTTTCCCCCCCGGCGGCCGGCCGGGGGGTTTTGTTTTAACTTCTTTCCCGTTGTAAGCCACTGGACTAATGCGCTTTTGCTCACCTTCCAGCGCCGCCCCACCTATAGCGCCGGGAAGTCTTTCCGGTGAACCAGCACAAGCGCCGTCCGGTAGCCGCAGTGTAAGAATGCTGCTAAATCGGTCAATTCCAGAATGTCGGGTAAGTTTTCGAGTTTACGATTTTCCATTTTTGCCCTCCTATCCAAATAAAAATGGGGGATTTCCAAGGCTGTTAGCCTCGAAAACCCCCCACAAAAAACCAAAAGACGCAAACACAACTTAGAGGCTAACAACCTCGTAAGACTGGTTTGCGCCACAGATTATCCTTGTACCTTTGGGTCTGGTACGCTAGCCCGATATTCTGTTCGGCAGCCTATAACACAAGGGGTACTCCCGCCTGCCTAAACGAGACTCCCTAGGGGAACAGGTACATTACCCCACGGCTAAATTTTACAATACCATACTCTGGCTGTCAACCCTTAAAAGCATTTGACTTGCCGTTATTTTACGTTTATAGTAAATATGTAAACCAGGATATTCACTCAATACCCACAACAGAAAGAAAACATTCCCGGCCTGGTTTTTGGCTCAAAGCCGGGTGGCTTTGGGTCAAGAAACCCTGGAAGGCATATAAAATTCGCCGAATTAGAGAGGAGGAAGCCTTCAGGTGCAGCGTAGATTTAAAGTCGTCCTGACGTGGGATAAAGAGGATAAGGTTTATGTTGCCTCCGTGCCCGCTATTCCCGGCTGCTCTACCTTTGGCGATACCAAAGAGGAAGCCATTGTCATGGCTGAGGATGCTATTAAAGTTACACTGGAAGGGCTTGCCGCCACCGGGCAGCCAATACCTGAAAGCGATGTTGACGTGAGTATTGCTGAGGTAGTGGTTCCCGCATGATGTCCTTGAGGCTCCCACGTGTAACAGGCAAGGAAGTAATTGCCGCTTTAAAGAGAGCTGGTTTTGTTGTCGTTAGAAAAAGTGGAAGCCACAGGTTTCTAAGTCATCCAGACGATGCGACAAGATATGCTACTGTTGCCGTCCATAGCGGAAAAAAATATCCCGGCAGGTACACTTAATGAAATTCTCCGGACTGCCGGCCTTCCATTAGATGAATTTAAAAAATTACTGTGTTAATATTAAAGAAGGCCATGATTAAAATGAAATACCTTGCGGTAATTGAACAGGGTTCAGATAACTATTCGGCTTATTTACCAATTATTGCGGCGTGTGTGGTCAGTTATTCCCCTTGAAGGGAAACCTCAAAGCGATATATTGTTCGACGAAATGTCAGTCGGAAGCCAAACGAAGGTTAATTCACGCAAAAAGGAAAGGTGGGATTGATTATGCAGCGCAGGTTTAAGATTGTCCTGGAATGGAATGAAGAAGGAGGAGGATACACCGTTACTGTGCCGGCCTTGCCGGGTTGTATCACCCAGGGGGGGGGATACCAGGGGAGAAGCGGTAGAGAGGGCACAGGAGGCCATAGAAGGATTTATTGAGGCGTTAAAAATTATTGGCAAGCCGGTTCCTGAAAGTGACGTTGAAATTGCTGAAGTGCAGGTAAATGTTTCATGACCCGCCTTGTAACTCACATTCAAGAGGTCGCTGGTTCGAAACCAGCCGTGCCCACCAATAAAATCAAGGGTTTGCGGGTTTTAAGAGATTAGGACAAAACAGGATTTGACAGTGACCTGGCGATGCAGCGGAAAATAAAAACCACCAGCTTATCCGTGGTGGAGTACAGGTTTTTATTGGCCTTCCTTTATGGAAGGCTTTATGTTTTAAGGTTGAAACACGTATTTCTTATAAAATTCTAAAGCTTCCTTCATGCCCTTTGCGAAAGGGGTATATTGAAGATTCAAAGTATCGGCGATCAATGAGCCTGAATAAAGTTCATGTTGATCCAGGGGGTAGGGCAGAGGTATGTTGCTGCGTAGAATTTCCTTAACGGTGTATTTTTTTGTTTTTACGCCGGTACCGGATATTTCCTCAAATACTTTGATTAGTTTTTTGTAGGAGACGAGTTCTTCCGCCGATAAATTATAGGCATTGTTGTAGACTTTGTTGTTGCCCAGGCATTCGATGCAAATTCTGGCTACGTCTCTTACGAAGACAAACTGAAATAAAGCCAGGGAGTCGCTGGGAACCGGCACATCTTTATTGGACAGGATCAGATCGAAGAAGTACGTTTCTCTGGGCGCATAATTGAATTGTCCGTAGACAAAGGCCGGCCGCAATATGGTATAAGGGATCCTTTTCTCATGGCATTGATTTACCAATTCGATTTCCGTAAGCCATTTGTTGTACCCATAGTCCCCATTCGGTCCGGGAAGGGGTCCGGAAAGTTTCGGCGAGTCTTCGTACTTTGGAAAATCGTCGGTTATTTCATAAACGGTGCAGGTGCTGATATAGATATATTGTTCGATTGTGCCGGGCAGGTTATTGATCATGCTTTTAACGTCATCAGGAACAAAGGCGCAGAAGTCGACAACCACATCCCACTTAAGGGAGGGGACTACCCGTTTCAGGTGGGCGATATTGTGCCGGTCACAAACATACTCGGTGATTTCCGGCCGGCTGAAAGGGTTATGCCCCCGGTTCAGGACGTGAATAGAATATCCTTCCTTGTTTAATAATTCCAGCACAAAAACTTTGCCGATAAAGTAGCTTCCCCCGATGATCAATATGTTTTTCATGATGAAACTGCCAGCTCCTTTTTGTTTTATTTGTCATTATACATTATACAATATCAGTTTCCTTTCCAGGGGACAAATATTTTGTTTCAAGATTGGCAAGTTAAAGTATTCCAGGGAGGATTTATAAAAGATACTGTCGAAATTAGCTAATGTTGAGTAATCTAATAATTAGCAAAGACGCATATTTTTAATTGTTTTCCAGTTGGCCCGGTGAGTTTCTGTCGGAGGGTGGGTCATGGATAAAAATTTAATTGAAAGAAGTAAAAAGGGAGACCTCAATGCCTTTGAACAGTTGGTACGCCGTTATGAAAATAAAGTTTTTAACTTGGGTTTCCGTTTTACGGGTAATTATGATGATGCCTGTGATGTGGCGCAGGAAGCGTTTTTGCGGCTTTATCAATCCTTGCCGCAGTTTCGGGGAGACTCTGACTTCATGACCTGGTTTTACCGGATTATAGCTAATGTTTGCCGTGATGAGACGCGCCGGAGGAGAAGGTATAACAATTTTTCCTTGGATGGTAATCCGACGGGGTGTAGTATTTTGCAGTTGCCGGATAAGGCTGTTTTACCTGAGGAAGCGGTAGAGAAACAGGAATTTACAGATATGGTGCAAAAGTGTCTTGATGCTCTTTCTGAAGAGCATCGTTTAGTATTAATAATGCGTGATATTCAGGGCCTTTCGTATGATGAAATAGCTGAAGCCTTGAACAATTCCCTGGGCACTGTAAAATCGCGCCTTAACCGTGCCCGCAAAGTATTTAAGGAAAAAATTATCGAAGCAAAGGAACTTTTTGAGCAAGAAACCCGTCTAATAAAAAAAGGAGGGATTTAAATGCAGTGTCAGGAAGTGCAGGAACTGCTGTCCCCTTTTTTAGATGGGATGTTGGAAGACCTTCAGGAGCAGGGGGTGTCTGCCCATCTGGCTGTTTGTACTGATTGCCGGAAAGAATGGTATGACTTGATGGAAGCCGTAAATTCATTAAAGGCTTTGCCGGAAATGGTTCCCCCGGCCAATTTAAGCTCCGGTGTCAGGAACGAGCTTAATCATATGCAGCAGGCAGTTTGGAAACGGAATGGGATAGTCAGGCAAAGTTCGAGGAATCGTTGGGTTGCTTTTGCGGCAGCGGTTGTGCTGGTGGTGGGATTGACGGCGCTGGCGTACGGCGCGGGCGGTCACCGGAGTTTAAGGAGTTTCCTGCCGGGTTTTGCGGTAAAGGAGCCTGCCGTCGTGGCCGGCAATGGACTTGACAGGCAAAAGGATGAGCCTGTTCCTCTTGCTTCAGATAAAGATAGTCGGACTCAGGATGCCGGGAATACGCCGGTGGAAAGGGCCGCCTCGAATGATTCCGAAACCCCTGTTTCCAGTCGTGATCGTCAGGCTTTAACTTCTAAGAGTGACAATAAAAGCAAGGAAGTTTCCGGAGCTCGTTCTGATCTGACGGAGCAGGCGGCGGAGAGCCCGGAAACCAGTCGAAAAAATACGGCGATGATGGTTGAGACGGTACCGCAGGAAAGCAGTACGATATTGGAAGATGGTTCCCCTAAACTGCTAAGCAAGGCAGTTCTCAAGTTTGCAGCAGGAGTTTCCACCAATGAACTGGCTGTACTGGCAAGGAACAGTGGCGGATATGTAAGTGATGAACCAGGCGGGAAAATTGTTACCATGCGGATTCCGAGTAAAAAACTTTCTCAGACTATCGGTTCTTTGCAGGGAATGGGGGCCGCGGTGCAAAGTATCAGTGAGGTCGATGTCACTGATGACTATTATGATTTAAAAGCCAGGCTGAGAAATCTGACTGTCGAGGAGCAACACTTGCTTGCTGTTATAAATAGTGCCGGAACAGCGGATGATGTTCAAGGAGCTGAAGGCCAGCTCGCTAAAGTCAGAAGTGAAATTAAAAGCAGTGAAGAATCCGTGAATAATTTAGTTGATCAAATTCGGTTTGCCACAATTAAAATTTATTTAGAATAACCTTGCCTTTAGTGCCCGGAACAGGTAGAATAAGGTTAGGTTATGGGTTCTGTGCCGGCACATAAAAATGTCTTATCGCAGCTATAATACAGGAAAGGGGGTTTTATAAATAATGAAGGAAAAAGTAGAAGCGGCTTTGAATAAAATCCGTCCCATGTTGCAGAGGGATGGCGGCGGTGTTGAACTGGTTGATGTTGAACCGGATGGAGTGGTCAAAGTGCGCCTGACGGGAGCCTGCGGCGGGTGAATGGGTGCTGTTATAACCCTCAAGCAGGGCATTGAGCGGGTGCTCAAGCAAGAAATTCCCGAGGTAAAAGAAGTGGTTTCGGTTTAACATATGGAAACGAGCGCCTGGAGCTTTGCCGGGCGCTTGTTTATTTTTTAGCTGTTTAATATAAATCTACCCGCCGGTGTTCTAAGAGAGGCAACTCCCGGCGGATTTTGGCAATGTATTCGAGATCTATTTCAGCATAAATAATTCTTTCCTGTTCATCGGCTCTGGCTGTAATATTTCCCCACGGGTCCACCACCATTGAGTTGCCGTAACTGACATATGGCGCGTTGTAGTTTCGGGCGGAAGAAGCGCCGACCGTAAAGACCTGGTTGTCTACCGCCCGTGTTTTGAACAGCATTTCCCAATGCGCCGGTCCGGTAGTCATGTTGAATGCGGCCGGGAAGATAAGGATCTGCGCGCCTTTTAAGGTCATTAGCCGGCTGAGTTCAGGGAAACGGATGTCGTAGCAAATAGCTACTCCCAGTGAAGCCAGGGGGGTGTTTACAACAGTTGCTTGATCGCCCGGGCTTAGTGTTTTTGACTCCCGGAAGGAAAGACCGGATGGAAGGTCCACATCAAACAGATGAATTTTCCGGTGTTTGCCGATCATTTCTCCCAGCGGGTTAAATATAAAGCTGGTATTGAAAACCTGTTCTCCTTCCTTCTCGGGGATGGAACCGCCTACCAGATAAATCTCTTTTTCTTTAGCTGTTTTTTTCAGCATCCGGATGGTCTCACCAGTTGGGTATTGCTCGGCAAATTCAGGAAAGGCGTTTGTGCTGTAAGGGCAGTTGAACATTTCCGGCAGGATCACTATTCTGCTTCCGGCTGCCGTAGCTTCCTCAATCATCTCTCTGGCTCTGGCAATATTCACCTCTTTTTGATTTGTAACCGTCATCTGGCAAATACCGATTTTAAGCCGGCCTTCCAACCAAAACGCCCCCTTTTGCTTAAAATACAACTCTTTAGCTGTTTTGTCAACGAAAAGGAAAACCCCCTCGAGGGGGTTTTTAGATTACAGGGTTTTGGGGAGGCCGGTACATGGCTTGCTGGTGAGGGGGTAAATTCCCGGGCTGTTGATAAACGTGTGTTTGCTGCTGTCCATGATGAGGGTAGCCGGCTTGATGCTGAATATTTTGTTGCAGCCGCTGCAAATCTTGCCCCCATTTTTGCATGTTCTGGTTAAATTCGTTCATGTTGGCTGCTTTCGGCTGGTACCAGCCCCGGCTGTTCATTTCTAAGAATATCTCGTGTCCAATTTGATGTTCGTCGCGCAGGATGCCCATAAAAACGTCCATTAATTGGCTGTTTGCGGATTCCGTGGCGGCGACGTTGTATGCGTTGCTTTTGTACTTTTGCAAGATCAAAGAGTCCGTTAGTTTATCCTTTTCATCGAGCACTTTATTCACCTCCTTGTCTAAAATTGCCTTTGGGGAGCGAAATTTTGCGCATATCTGAATAGAGTTTCGTAATGTCCCCGGTGCCTTTCTGCCATCCTTCCGTAAATTTGCTGCAGGTGCGGGTCGGTTGACTGCCGGGCATAATTGGTATACTTGGATACCGCAAATGCTTCGGCTTTCAACTGTTCTCCAATGTGGAACTGTTCCATGTCGGTCAACTGTTGCAATTAGACCACCTCCTTCCAGGTTTTCTTTAGTTTGGCCGTTTGCAAAAAAAATATTCCATGAAAAAACAAAATAGGCCCGGGTAAAGGCCTACGGGCATTATTACCAGGGACGTTTTCGTCCCGGTTTGCGCGGCGGGCGGTTTTGAAAGTAAAGAACAGTGGCTACGCCGATTAAAAAACCAAGGATCAGGATTGAACCGATAATTAAAAGCAATATGTTCACCTTCCCTGTTGTGTTTTTTTTATTGTATCACTCTTGTTTGTTTTGTAAAAAATATATTTAAATGAAACATTTTGTTGTTAAAAAACTTGACAATATTATTTACATATTATATACTACTTGTTAGATAGATTGCACCAGTTTGGGAGGCAGCAATGTGGTTAAAAGAACGGATGACGACGCAGTTTATATGATTAGCGTTGCTGCCCGGCTGGCGGGGACACATCCAAGGACATTGCGCATCTACGAAAGTTTTGGTTTAATTGCTCCGGCCAGGACGGAGGGCAATACAAGAATTTATTCTGAAAGTGATATTACCACCGTTCGAAAGATTCGCTACCTTACCCGGGAAAGGGGGGTTAATCTCGCCGGTATTAAAATTATTCTTGAAATGGAGAAAAGATTGGGAATTTCGGTTATTGAGGAGAAAGGTTACTAATTTTTGCTAAAAATCCTACCGGGGGAATTAAAAAACGAGAGAAAAATGGAAATAATAAAAACTAAAAAATTGAGGAGGTGTTTTATATGTCGCTGATGAAATGGGACCCGTTTCGCGATCTGCTCAATATTCAGCAATCCATTGGCAGGCTTTTTGATGATCGTTTTCTGAGACTACCCGAAGAGCGCGGTGAACTGCCTTCTTCCTTGATGTTCCCGGTCGATATTCAGGATAAGGGGGACAGCCTGGTGGTGAAGGCGGAAGTTCCCGGGTTGAAGCGGGAAGATATTAAGATCAGTTTCTCTGACGGCCGCCTTTCTATTCAGGGAGAGCGGAAGAAGGAAGCCAGGGAAGAAAATGCCCGTTTCTTGCGGGTGGAGCGCAGTTACGGTAATTTTTATCGCTCCTTTAATATTGATGTGCCGGTGGAACAGGATAAGATTACAGCCAGTTACCGTGACGGGATCCTGGAAGTAAACCTGCCCAAGGCGGAGGAATCCAAACCCAAATTGATTGACATTGAGATTAGTGAGTAGAAAGTTATTTTCTCCCGGTGGGTTGTTTTCAGTGTTTATTAGGGAGAGCGAGGGGAAACCCCCCTCGCTTTTTTAAAATGTATAGGAGGATAAACCATGCGGTTGGATAAATTAACGTTAAAAACCCAGGAGGCTTTTGAAAAAGCTCAGCAACTGATGTCTACCTACGGCCATCAACAAATGGAGGGTGAGCATCTCTTACTGGGACTTTTAGAACAGGAAGAAGGAGTAGTACATCGGATCTTAAATAAGCTTGAAGTTGATCTATCAAAAGTAACAGATCAGGTTAAAGCTGTGGTGGAAAGGCTTCCCGGGGTGCACGGTGCGGGCGGCGGAGTTTATGTATCGCCCGGTCTGAAAGAAACTATCGACCTAGCCTGGAAAGAGGCCGAGCGGCTCAAGGATGAGTATTTGAGCACCGAACATATTTTGTTGGGACTGGTAATCAGGCAGGACGGCGAGGCCGGAAGAATTTTGCGCCGGGCCGGCGTATCTCAAGACAGGGTGTACAGGGTGCTGGTAGAGATTCGCGGTACACAGCGGGTGACCGATCCCAACCCGGAAGACAAGTACCAGTCCCTGACCCGCTACAGCCGGGATCTTACCGAACTGGCCCGTAAAGGAAAACTCGACCCGGTTATCGGCCGGGATGAAGAAATCCGGCGGGTGATCCAGGTACTCTCGCGGCGTACCAAGAATAACCCGGTTCTGATCGGTGAGCCGGGGGTGGGGAAAACAGCCATTGTCGAGGGGCTGGCGCAGCGTATTGTGAGCGGTGACGTGCCGGAAGGCTTAAAGAATAAACGGCTGCTTGGTCTGGATATCGGGGCTATGGTAGCCGGGTCTAAATACCGGGGCGAGTTTGAAGACCGGCTCAAGGCGGTGCTTAAGGAAGTAACCGAAGCACAGGGAGAAATTATTTTGTTCATTGACGAGTTGCATACTCTCGTCGGCGCAGGGGCGGCCGAGGGAGCGGTTGATGCCGCCAACATGTTGAAACCGGCTCTGGCCCGGGGTGAACTGCGTGCCGTGGGGGCCACCACCCTGGATGAATACCGCAAGCACATTGAAAAAGATGCTGCTTTGGAGCGGCGTTTTCAGCCGGTTTATGTAGGAGAGCCTAACGTAGAAGATACCATCGCCATCTTGCGCGGCTTAAAGGAGAAATACGAGGTGCATCATGGCGTGCGGATCAAAGATACGGCTCTGGTGGCGGCGGCGATGTTGTCCCACCGTTATATCACCGACCGGTTTTTGCCGGATAAGGCTATTGACCTGGTTGATGAAGCGGCGTCGCGGCTGCGCATAGAAATTGACAGCATGCCGACGGAGATCGACGAAATTGACCGGCGGGTCAGGCAGTTGGAAATTGAAAAGCAGGTACTTTCCAGGGAACAGGATGAAGGCAGCCGGGAACGCCTGGCCAGGCTGGAAGAAGAACTGGACAGGCTGAAAAATAAAATGGCGGAAATGAAAAAACACTGGCATAAAGAAAAAGAGATAATTAAGAACATTCGAGAAATCAAGGAAAAAATTGAAGAAACCCGGCTGGCTGAACAGGCCGCCGAGCGTGACGCCGACCTGGCCCGGGTAGCCGAGTTGCGTTACGGGGTAATGACGGATTTGCAGAAACAGTTGCAGCAGAGCAACGAGCAACTGGCGAAGCTGCAGGAAACGCAGAAAATGCTGAAAGAAGAAGTGGATGAGGAGGATGTCGCCGAAGTTGTGGCCAAGTGGACCGGCATACCGGTTTCCCGGATGCTGGAGGGGGAGGTCCAAAAGCTGTTGCGCATGGAGGAGCACTTGAAAGAGCGGGTCGTCGGACAGGAACGGGCGGTGCAGGTGGTGGCCGACGCGATCCGGCGGGCCCGGGCCGGCGTATCCGATCCCAACCGGCCCATGGGTTCATTTATCTTCCTCGGACCGACCGGGGTGGGCAAAACCGAGCTGGCCCGTACCCTGGCGCACCTGCTTTTCAATGATGAACGGGCCATCCTGCGCTTTGACATGAGCGAGTATATGGAAAAGCATACGGTATCGCGCCTGATCGGCGCGCCGCCCGGTTACGTCGGTTACGACGAGGGAGGCCAGTTGACTGAAGCGGTGAGGCGCCGGCCTTATGCGGTTATCCTCTTTGACGAGATTGAGAAGGCCCACCCGGATGTCTTTAACATTCTTTTGCAGTTGCTGGATGACGGCCGCCTCACCGACGGGCACGGGCGGACGGTGGATTTTCGCAATACGGTGGTGATCATGACTTCCAACCTGGGCAGTCACTGGTTCCGGGAAATGACCGGGGCCGACCGGGAATTGCTGGAGAACCGGGTGATGGAAGAACTTCAGAACAATTTCCGTCCCGAGTTTCTTAACCGGATCGATGAGATAGTTGTGTTTAACAGCCTCGCCAGAGAAGATATTTTACAGATTGTGGACATTCAACTGGGACTGCTCCGGGAACGGCTGGCAAAACTGGGGCTGGCTATTAATCTTTCACCGGAAGCCAGGGCTTTGCTGGCCGAGGAAGGCTTCGACCCGGTTTACGGCGCCCGGCCGTTGAAGAGAGTAATTCAAAAAAGGCTGGAAAACCCGCTTTCTCTTTATATCCTTGAAGGCAAGATAAAGAAGGGCGGGGACATTCGAGTAGATGTAGATGCCGGCACCGGTCAACTGACTTTCCGTAACAGGTAAGCAGGAATAACCGCATCTGAGATAGAAAATTTATATTCAGACACCCATGAAAGGGTAATTTTCAGGATGGAAAGTTTAAAAAATCGGAGACAGAATTTTGTCTGTCTAGAGTTGCAAACGTCAGGAGGTTTAGTTTTTAATGGCAGCAGTTTATTTTACCGACATGCGGGCGGGTCAGGGACAGAGCCTGCTGGACAAGACGGGGAAGCTTTTGGAGAAGGCGGGACTGCGGGAGGTTATTGAGCCTGATGACTTGGTGGCCATTAAACTTCATTTTGGTGAACGGGGCAATACTGCTTACGTACGTCCCCAATTTTTACGCCGCATGGTCAATCGGGTGAAAAGTTTGGGCGGCAAGCCCTTTCTTACCGATGCCAATACCCTTTATGTGGGCAGCCGCTCCAATGCTGTCGACCATTTGCAAACGGCGGTGGAAAACGGTTTTGCTTATGCGGTGGTGGACGCTCCTCTGATCATTGCGGACGGCCTTAACGGTAAAGATTATGTGACGGTGGAAGTAAACCGCAAACATTTTAAAGAAGTTAAAATTGCCAGCGCCGGTTATCACGCCGATGCTCTTATTGCCGTTACTCATTTTAAGGGGCATGAGCTCACCGGTTTCGGAGGTACGCTGAAGAATATCGGGATGGGGTTGGGCTGCCGCAGCGGCAAGCAAATGATGCATTCGGATGTTTTACCGGTAATTGATCAGGATAAGTGTCAGGGTTGTGCCAAATGCGGCCGGTGGTGCCCGAGCGGCGCTATCAACATGGATGGTAAAAAATCGGTTATTGACGAACAGAAATGTATCGGCTGCGGCGAGTGTACCGTTACCTGCCCCTACCGGGCCATAGCAGTGAACTGGCGCACGCAGCCGGATGTTATTCAGGAAAAGATTGTGGAATATGCTGATGGAGTGCTGAAAAATAAAAACGGTAAAACTATTTTTATTGCTTTTGTTACTGATGTTTCTCCGGATTGCGACTGTTACGGCTGGAGCGATGCGCCGCTGGTTAAGGATGTCGGTATCCTTGCTTCCCGCGATCCGGTTGCCTTAGACCAGGCCTGTGTAGACCTGGTAAACCAGGAGCAAATTCTTTCTAATTCCCGGCTGGCGGGTCAGGAAAATGCCGGTGATGTTTTCCGGGCTCTTTGCCCGTCTGTCGATTGGAGCCGCCAACTGGCTTACGGAGAGGAAATCGGCCTGGGCAAAAGGGCATATAAACTGTTGAAAATATAAGATTGGTAATTGGTGATCCAGCCCCTGTCCGGGGCTTTTTTTATTTGAGATGTTTATTTTTTTTCCGTGCCTGCCGATTTAATAATCAGGCTGTTAAAGGAGGTAGGGGGAATGGTATTTGGTTTAAGGGCGAAATTGGTGGCAGGCTATCTGGTATTGCTGCTTTTAATAATATTGGTGGCAGTGATTGCGATTGTCAGGATCAACGCTCTTAACAAAGGGCATCATGAGGTTGTAATATTGCTGGAACGTATTCGTACGGCGGAAGAAATACGGTATAACCTTGTTAGGCAGCAGGCAAGTGTTGACGGTTATATTGCTTATGGCAAAAAACAATTTCTCAATGATTTTGACAACTATTCCACGTTCAACCGGAGTCTGGAGGAGAATTTACTTCGGGAAGCAAGAAAGCAGGAAAATAAGGATTTTGCCGGGCAAATGAGCAGTATGGAGGAAAAATATGCCGGGCTGGTTAAAGAAAAAGTTTTTCCCCTGGTGACCCGTGGCAGGGCGCGGGAAGCGGCCAGAATAATGGCTAAAGATGGCGCTCCTCTGTTTGAAGAGTTAAAAGCCAATGCTGATCAGTATGCCGGCAGAAGGGAGAGTGAGATTACCGGCGTCAGTGCCCGTTCCGTAGCGGAAAGCGCTGCTGTGCTGAGGTTGATAGCCTTGTTTGGATTTGCCGCTGTGGTGGTTGCCGTTGTGCTCAGCTTGTTGATCAGCCGGGCTGTGGTCAGGCCGCTCCAGGCTGTTACCGGCGGTGCCGCCGGAATTGCAGCGGGTGACTTTACCGGCAGGGTGGAAATTAATAGCAAGGATGAAGTCGGCGCATTAGGGCGGGCTTTCAACCAGATGGCGGATAATTTGCGCCGTCTGGTAAGCCGGATCAGCGAAAGCGGTACCAAACTGGCTGCCCACAGCCAGGAGTTGTCTGCTTCCAATGAAGAAGTCAGCGCCACTATTCAGGCCATGACTGATGCTATGGACAACATAGCCGCTGCTGCTGATGAAGGTGCGGTCCGTTCGGCAAAAGCAGTAGAGATGGCTTTAGAGATGGAACGGGCGGCTCTGGATGGTAATGATGCGGTTAAGGAAACCGTCAGCAAAATGGGTGTAATCCAGAAGACCGTGGATATGAGCTGTGTTTCCGTTAAGGAACTGGGAGAACGTTCCAGACAAATCGGGCAGATCATCGATATTATCAGCGGGATTGCCAACCAGACCAATCTGCTGGCTTTAAATGCGGCGATCGAGGCGGCCAGGGCCGGCGAACAGGGCCGCGGTTTTGCCGTGGTGGCCGAGGAAGTTCGTAAACTGGCCGAACAATCGGCGTCGGCCACCAAGGAAATTGCCGCTATCATTACCGAGATCCAGAGTAAAACCGGTCAAACAGTATCAGCAATGGAGTCCGGTGCGGCAGAGGTGCATGAGGGGGTTTTGATTGTAGACCGGGCCGGCAAATCACTGGATTTGATTATTTCGACGATTAAAGGTAATGTGGAAATTATTAAACAAATTGCTGCCGGAGCAGAAGAGTCAAACCATAGCACGCAGCAACTGGCAGCTTCCTCAGAGCAACTGACCGGTACTATCGGGCAGATTGCCGGTTCGTCTCAAGATCTGGCCATGATGGCTCAGGAACTGCAGGATTCGGTGAAGGAAATTAAATTTTAACGTAGCATACGAGGAGCTGGCTTGATGGAAATATCTACTATTACAGGCATTCTGTTGGCTTTAATGTCGCTGGTAATTGCCTTTGTTGCTGAAGGCGGTCATATTACTGCCTTATTTGCGCCGACGGCGGCCCTGATTGTTTTTGGCGGAACTATTGGCGCTACTCTGACCAGCTTTTCACTGAAGGAAATGAAGACAATTCCACAATTGATCAGGATCATATTCTTTACCAAGTTTTCTGATGAAGCGATTCTTATCGAACAGATTGTTCACCTGGCTGAGAAAGCCCGCCGGGAAGGTCTGCTGTACCTGGAGAATCAATTAGATCAGATTGAAAACCGGTTTCTGCGCAAAGGAATCCAGCTTGTGGTAGACGGTACTCCGGCGGAGATGGTGAGGAGTATTTTAGAAATTGAAGTTTACTCTGTACAGGAGCGCCACCGCCTCGGGGCCGGTATCTTTGAGACTGCCGGCGGCTACGCGCCGACGATGGGTATTATCGGCACGGTAATGGGGCTGGTTCACGTGCTGGCCAATCTTTCCGACCCGGATAGGCTGGGCCCTTCTATTGCCATGGCATTCCTGGCTACTCTTTACGGGGTTTCGTCGGCTAATATATTCTGGCTGCCAATTTCAGAAAAGCTGAAGAATCTGAGCAAAAAAGAAATAAAGCAAATGGACTTGATTGTGGAAGGAGTAATGGCTCTCCAGGCTGGAAACAGCCCGATTTTGATCCGGGAGCGGCTGACTGCGTTTTTGAGGCCCGGACGGCCCAAGAAGGAAGGTGGTGCAACTGGTGAGGAGGAGCCGCTTGAGGCAACAAACTGATCATGGAGGCAAGGCCGGTCAGGAGCGATGGTTGCTCACTTATGCTGACTTGATCACCTTATTGATGATCTTTTTCGTTGTAATGTATGCGTTAAGCAATGTGGACGCCACTAAATTCAAAGCCATAGCGGAAACCCTGAGCAAAGCGCTGGGGGGCGGCGGGGGAGCGGTTTTAAACAGTCCCGGTCCTTCGATAGTACCCGGCCAGTCAGGTGAAGTAAATATTGTTAAGGAACGGATAGATGAGGTAAAGCAAATGGAACAGATCAAACAAGAACTGGTAACTTTTATCAAGGAGAATGATCTGTCCGCTCAGGTATCGGTAATTTCGGAGGAAAGAGGAGTGGTGGTGAGTTTTCAAACGCCGGTTCTTTTTGCTTTGGGCTCGGCCGACCTGGTTCCTTCAGCGGCGGTGATGATCCGTAAAATGGGGAAAATCTTAATGGAAACCCGAAACTATATCCGGGTTGAAGGACATACCGACAACCTGCCGATCAATACCGCCCAATACCCTTCGAACTGGGAGCTTTCGTCGGCGCGGGCCACCAGAGTGGTACAGGAATTGATTAAAGGGATTGGTTTTCCGCCGGAACGCCTTTCGGCTACCGGTTATGGGGAATACCGGCCCCGCATGCCCAACAATTCTGAGATAAACCGCCAGCTAAACCGGCGGGTTGACCTGGTTGTATTAAAGAGCAAATATGAGTATTCGGAAGCCTTGCCGGAAGGGGGCGGTTCTTTACCTGAGTAGAAAAAGGGGAGGCATCATTGATCAAATGAATAGTCACAGGGATAGTAGAGTAGAAAGGAGGCAGTAAAGTGAACATGGAGGGGAAAGATGTTATTTCAGAGGAACAGGTAGTAGTTTTTCAGTTGCTTGACCAGGTTTACGGTGTTGATATTGCCCTGGTTCATGAAATTATTCGCATGGAAGTAATTACAAAGATCCCCCGTACCCCTGACTTTATTGAAGGTGTAATTAATTTAAGGGGGAGAATCATCCCGGTTATCGACCTGCGCAGGCGGTTCGGGCTGGAGAAAGCCGAAAAAACCGCTACCAGTCGGATTATTGTGGTCGAGATTGATCGTAATATGATTGGAATGGTTGTAGATGCGGTTTTAGAGGTGCTGAGAATCCCGAGGGACAAAATTGAACCGCCTCCGCCGATGGTACATGGGATTGAGGCTGTTTATCTTAGAGGGGTAGCTTTATGGGATGACCGTTTAATTATTTTATTTGATCTGGGTAAGGCCCTCTACGAACGGGAGAAAGAACAACTGGAACCGGTTTATCAGCTTGCAGATCTACCGGCATAGGGGTGGTGAAAATTGTTTTCCGAGGTTGAAACAAGGGTATTTTTTGATGAACTGGAGGAAAAGATTCAGTGTTTGAGCGATAACATTCTTATTTTAGAGAGAGATGGCGGCAGCCGGCAGGCCGTCCAGGAGATTTTCCGGGCTGCCCACACTATAAAAGGTTCGTCCGCCGTAATGGGTTTTGAAAAGATCGCTTCTCTTACTCATGAAATGGAAAACGTTTTTCAGGAAATACGTAGTGGTAAATTGTCTGTGTCAAAGGCGTTGATCGATCTTCTCCTGCAGTCTGTAGACGCCCTTATAGCGTTGGAAGAAGAGGCAAAGGGAGGTGAACTGCAGGTAAATGTTGATCTCCTGGCTGAAAAAATCAAGTCGTTTTATACTGAGGAGACAACAGCGTTGCCGGCGTCAGCTTTACCGGATAGAGTACTGCACCGGGTAGAAATAAGCGACATTGAAGAAGATGTAATCAGGGAGGCTGCCGTTAAAGGGTACAGTGCTTACCGGGTTTTCATCGGTATTGATCCCGGTTGCCAGATGAAATCCGTCAGGGCTTTTATGGTATTTGAAGAACTGAAACGATTGGGAGAAATAATTAAATGTGTTCCTTCGGCTGAAGATATTCAGGAAGGCTGTTTTGAAGCTGGTTTTGAGCTGATCATAATCTCGGGAGAGGAAGCCGGTCAAATCAATAATTTAGTTTCAAACGTGGCAGAAGTCAGTTCGGTTGTGGTCGAGCCTGTTCAGGTCAATGATATAGATGGAGAAACGGCAAAGGAAAAAGAAGATAGCGGTGCTGAAAAAGTTGAGTTGAGTGAACGCAAAGCTGCCCAAACGATACGGATTGATGTGGAGAAGCTGGACATCCTGATGAACTTGGTAGGCGAACTGGTAATTGACCGCACCAGGCTGGACCGGTTTGCCGAGGTTTTTACCGGTCGCTTTGGTTCCAGCGATCTTATTGACAATCTCAATGAAATTTCTGTTCACCTGGGGCAGGTGGCCGGGGATCTGCAAGAACAGGTGATGAAAGCCCGCATGTTGCCGGTAGCCTATCTTTTCAACCGCTTTCCCCGGATGGTCAGAGACCTGTCCCAAAAGCTGGGCAAGGAAGTAGACATCATTATAGAAGGTCAGGAAACCGAACTGGATCGTAATTTGATTGAAGTTATCGGGGACCCTTTAATCCACCTGATTCGCAATGCAATAGATCACGGCATTGAGGATCCGGAAGAAAGAGTAAAGGCCGGCAAGCCGCCCAGCGGCACTATTATTCTCAAAGCTTCCTACCGGGAAGGACAGATTATAATTACTATTCAGGATGACGGGAAAGGAATGGACCCCGGCTATTTGCGCCATCTGGCTGTCGAAAAGGGCGTTCTGAGTGCGGAAGAAGCCGGGCGCCTCAGCGACCGGGAGGCTCTTGAGCTTATTTTCAGGCCGGGTTTTTCCACTGCTGCTGCTGTCAGCGATCTGTCCGGGCGGGGGGTGGGAATGGATATCGTGCGCAACCAGATCGAGCAGATCAACGGTATGGTTGAGCTGGAAACTACTCCCGGCCGGGGGTGTACGGTAATAATTATGCTTCCTTTGACGCTGGCGATAATCAGGGCGTTGATGATTACTTTAAGAGACCAGATTTACGCCGTGCCGCTTACCAATGTCCTGGAGATAATTAAATCAGCGGAAATCAAACGAATTAAAAACAGCGAAGTAATTATTGTGCGGGGGCAGGTACTGTCCTTGATCCGGCTGGCGGAATTTTTTGAGTGTCCTGTATTACCTGATAATAGCGGATATGTTATAATTTTAGGTATGGGTGA
Organism: Deltaproteobacteria bacterium; assembly: GCA_020062745.1. Lineage (GTDB taxonomy): Bacteria > Bacillota > Desulfotomaculia > Desulfotomaculales > JAGUVT01 > JAGUVT01. Next base: position 31,678 of record JAGUVT010000002.1, on the reverse strand, counting down.
TAAAAAGCTCGGGGTAATGGTAGATAACGTGCTTGGGGAACAGGAAGTGGTCATTAAATCGCTGGGAGAATATCTGGGGCGGGTGGCCGGCCTGTCCGGCGCCACGATCCTGGGTGATGGGAGAGTGGCTCTGATCATAGATGTACGCAGTTTGGTTAAAGAATTCGGCTTAGAGGATTCTGTTTATGCCGCCAGTTAGGGTTTTAGTGGTAGATGATTCGGCGGTAATGAGGAATGTGGTCAAACGCCTTTTAAGTCTTGATACCGGGGTTGAGGTTGTTGGCACGGCGACAGACGGCCTGGATGCGCTGACAAAAATTAAATCCCTGCGGCCGGACGTAGTTACTCTGGATGTGGAAATGCCCGGGCTGGACGGCCTTTCCGCCTTGAAGCAGATAATGAGAAAATGTCCTGTGCCGGTGGTAATGTTAAGCGCTCATACTACCGCGGGGGCCGCTGCGACCATGGAGGCCCTGTCTTTGGGCGCAGTTGACTTTGTAGCCAAGCCCGCCCGTGCCGGCGAATTGGATGCTATGGCCGGTGAGTTACTGGATAAAGTGAAAACGGCTGCCGGCATTTCACCGGGGAAACTGGTCAGGCGTTTGCTTTTCAGGCAATCCGTTCCTCCTGCCGCGCCGGGTAATAGGCCGTTATGCCGCAGGGGGACGGAAATAGTGGTAATCGGCGCGTCTACCGGCGGTCCGGCAGCCCTGCAGACAATTATACCGGCCATCCCCCATGACTTTGAGGCGGCGGTTGTGGTAGTTCAGCATATTTCTGCCGGTTTCAGCCAGTCGCTGGCCGATAGTCTGGCCAGGAGAAGCGCCTTGCCGGTTAAGCATGCGGAAGATGGCATGCCGGTTGCGCCGGGCCGGGTTTTAGTGGCCCCGGCCGGGTTTCAGATGGGTTTTTGCAAAACCGCCGAAAAGGTAAAGGTAAACCTGGAACGGGGAGAATCTTCCCGCCCAATGCATGGAGACTTCCGGCCCTCGGTGGACGGGGTAATGGCGGCGGCGGCTAAAACTTACGGCAGGCGTTCGATGGGGGTGTTGCTTACCGGTATGGGCCGGGACGGGGTAAAAGGGATGGCGGCTATTAAAGATAAAGAAGGTATTACCATAGCCGAGGCGGAAAGTTCATGCGTGGTTTTCGGGATGCCGAAAGCCGCTATTGAAGCCGGGGTGGTTGACCGGATAGTTCCATTGCCGGAAATTGCGAGTGAGATGACCCGGCTGGTCTAAAGAAATTTGATTTTTGGGCGATATATAAGTAAACCCACAAGGGAGAGTGCGAAGAGCATGAGAATTGACCAGAATTACGAGGTGCTGAAAGTATACTGGCAGAAGGCCGGACAGGTTAAAGCAGTGGAGAAGACAACTGCTGCCGGGGAATTGAAAGGGGATTCGGTGGAGATTTCTCCTCTAGCCAGAGAGATGCAGCTTTATCAGGCCGCCCTTAAAGATCTTCCGGATGTTCGGGAAGAAGCGGTGAGTGCTTTGAAGAAACAACTGCAAGACGGCTCTTACCGGCCGGCCGGTGCGGAAATCGGACAGGGAATAATAAAAGAAGTAAAACTTGATAAGCTGGTTTAAGGGGAAGAAAAATGAATGATGTTTTACGCCGGCTTATGGCGCTGCTCAAACAATACCCGGAAATCATGGAGCAAATCATCTCTTTAGCTTGCACGCAGACGGAGATGTTAAAGAAGGCCGACGGGGAAGGCCTTTTTAATATTGTTAAAAAGCAGGAGGAGCTTGTACTGCAACTGGCCGGTTTGGAATATAGCCGGCAGGAGCTGCAGGCCTGTCTGGAGAAAGCATACGGGCCGGCTGCGGGGGTAACCTTGAGCGGTCTTTTACCTTTTGTTAGTTCTGAAATACGGGCTGAGATAGAGGAATTTTTAATCTGCTTCAACAAGAGGGTGCGAAAACTGCATGAAATTAATCAAGATAACAGGGTGCTTATCTTATACGCCCTTCAATTCACCAACAGGGTTTTGAGCATGGTCGGGCCGGCAGGGAAGGAAGTAACTTATCAGGGCAAAGGAGAGTTAAAAGAAAAGAGAGAAGCAGCGTCTTTGCGTTTGAATAAGGTGGTTTGATTATGAGTATTTCTTTTTTGGGTATAGAAATAGGAAAACGCGGCTTGCAGGCCAATCAGGCGGCTATAAATGTAACCGGCAACAACATTGCCAATGCCGCCACTCCCGGTTACAGCAGACAGGAAGTGCTGTTTGACACGTCTTACGCCTTCTCGTACACCATGCTGCATGGCGGAGACAGGATTACCTACCTGGGCACCGGTGTGGATGTCGACCAGATCAGGCGAATGCGGGACGAGTATATCGAAGGTATGATCCGGAACAACCTTTCGGAATTAAGTTTTTCGGAAAGCGGCAGTACTGTTTTGAGCAGGGTGGAAGCGCTCTTCCTGGAACCTTCGGAGAATGGTTTGCAAAGCCTTTTAACGGAATTCTGGAATAGCTGGCAGGAACTCAGCGTGAATCCCCAGGACATGGGACTGAGGCTGAATGTGCGGGAGAGAGCAAGCGCTTTAACTGGTGAAATAAACCTTACCTATAGAGAACTGGGAAGTATCCTTGACGGCCTGGAAGCAGAACTGGAGCAAAGAGTGCAGGCGATAAACGAACTGGCAGGCCAGTTGGCGGAAGTAAACAGCGCCGTCGGAAAGCTTGGAAAAGGGGATAATAACTCTTTGCTGGACAGGCGTGATCAGATACTGGAACAGTTGTCGCAGTTGGTGAAAATAGAAGTAGAAAAGGATGCTTCGAACAGCGAGGTTTTGCATGTAAGGATCGGTGGACGGTACCTGGTGGAAGGGGAAGTCGCCAATCAGGCGACAAGCGGCTGGTTTGCCGCCGATTCCGGCGGTATAGTTGGCGGACTGCTGGCGGCACGGGAGAAAGTGGAAGGTTATCGCGCCGACCTGGAAAATCTGGCCGTCGCCCTGGTGCAGGAGGTTAACGCCGTGCACCAGGACGGGGTTACGGCAAGCGGGGCGACAGGAGTTCTTTTCTTCCGCGCGCCGGATTTTTCGCCGGGAGCAAATCTGCTGGGTTTAAGCAGTGAAGTTCTGGCGGATGCCGGAAATATTGCTGCCGCCTTAATCCCGGATGCGCCCGGCGATGGAAGGAATGCTCTTGCCATTGCCCAACTGAGGGATAAGGTTGTTGCCGGCCTGGGCTCGACATTTGAAGGGTATTACCGGGATTTGCTGGCAAAAGTCGGGAGCGACAGCCGCGAATCGGCTCGCCAGCTTTCCGGCAGGCAACTGGTGGGGAATGAACTGAACGCCCTGCGCCAGTCGTTCAGCGGGGTTTCCCTGGACGAAGAACTGGCCAGAATGTTGCAGTACCAGTACGCCTATCAGGCTTCGGCCCAACTGGTCAGAACCGTCGATGAAATGCTGGATACTTTAATCAACCGCTTGCGGTAGTTAAACAATGTCATTGGAGGACAAAACCATGCGGGTGACCAACAGTATGATTACAGCAAACTTCCTGGCCAATATCCGGAAAGGGATGGAGTCTCTTTATAAAGCTCAGGAGCAGATTGCTACCGGTAAAAAGGTTACCCGTTTAAGTGACGACCCGGTAAGTTTGCGCCGGATAAATACACTCCAGTCCGCGCTGTCCGGACGGGAAACATATATCCGCGCCATAGATAACCTGGTGACCGTTTTTAATGAGGCCGATGATGCCCTGGGACGGGCGCTCGGCGCGCTGAGCAGTGCCCGGGACATAGCTGTTCAGGCTGCCAACGGGACTCTTTCCGCGTCCGACAGGGCCTTGCTGAGTGAAAAGGTGGACGGCTTGATTAGAGAAGCGGCGGCGGCCGGCAATGTAATGGTAGGAGATAAGTACATCTTTGCCGGCTATAAGGTAGACACCTGTCCCTTTGTGGTGATCCCGGATGGTGGGACTCCGCCGGGAGGCGGTGTGCTTTACGGCAATGTCGCCTATTACGGGGACACGAATGAAATAATAAATGAGATAGCGCCGGGGGATTTGATCAGTTTTGACCTGAACGGGGGCAAAATTTTTGGCGACAGCGGAGTGTTTGACAACCTCTATGAGTTGAAAACCCTGCTTGCCGGTAACGATGTAGCCGGTATCAGCAGCCAGATTGACAAGCTTAATGCGAATATGAATGAACTAATCCAGTACAGGACAAACGCGGGCGCTAAAGTAAACAGGCTGGAGAACCTCGGAAATCACCTTCGCGACCAGCAGGTCCGGCTTTTAGAGCAGATCAGCGTTCTCGGGGATGCGGATATAGAAGAAGTAGTGGCTAAGTTCAACGAGCAAAGACTGACTTATGAATCTGCGCTGGCGGCCGGTTCCCGGTTGATTCATCTCAGCCTGCTTGATTTCTTGAGATAAGAGGTGGTCAGGTGCGGGTATTGACCAGTCGGTTTGGGGAAATCGAAATCGAGGCGGAAAGGATAATCACATTTCCTGCCGGAATCCCCGGATTTGAGGGGTTGCAAAGGTTTGTCCTTTTGCCGGAGAAGGATATGGAGGAGTTTTGCTGGTTGCAGTCGGTGGACGAACCGGAAATGGCTTTCCTCCTGACCGACCCCTTTGCTTTTTTCCGTGATTACAGCCTGGAGTTGGGAGAAGCTGATGTTTGTGCTTTGGAGCTTGAAAAAAAAGAGGAAGCGCTGGTTTTAACAATTGTTACCATCCCCGGCAGCGATGTCAGGCTGGTAACCGCCAACCTCCTGGCTCCGGTAGTAATCAATACCCGTCTCGGACTGGCCAGGCAGGTGGTGCAGGTTAATTCGCCTTTTACCACAAAACACCGTCTTTTCTGCCGGGACGACGGTGAGAAGGAGGAAGTTCTTTGTTAGTCCTTACCCGCAAAAAGAATGAAAGCATTATGTTGGGTAATGACATCAGAATTGTTATCCTGGAGATTTACGATGACGGTGTGAGGGTTGGCATTGAAGCTCCAAAAGATGTAACTATTCTGCGCAGCGAGCTTTATCAGGCGGTGAAAGAAGAAAATGTCATGGCCATTGCCACTAAGCGGGGCATGGTGCCTGGTTTAAAAGACTTGCTGAAGGAAAATAAAGAACAGAGATGACCCGTGTTGATAGACATCCATGTACATATTCTGCCGGAGATTGACGACGGGGCGGGCAGTCTGGATGAAGCAGTTGAAATGAGCCGCTGCGCTTGCGGCGATGGAATCAGCGCTGTTGTCGCCACGCCCCATGTGATTAGCGGTATTTATCATCCGGCCAGGGAGACGATTTTAACCGCAGTATGCCGGTTTAACTCTGTTTTGCGGGAAAATGATATACCCCTGGAAGTTCTGCCGGGGGCGGAGTACCGTCTGGAGCCGGACCTGCCGGAGCGCCTGACCCGGGGGGAACTGCTGACTTTGAATGACAGCGGGCGGTATCTGCTGGTAGAAATGCCTTCAGCCTGCGTGCCCCGGTATGCCGGCAGAATATTTTACGAGCTGCTTTTACGGGGGGTTACTCCTGTTATCGCTCATCCGGAAAGGAATACAATGCTGGTGAAAGAGCCCTCGTTGTTGTATGACCTTGTATTCCGGGGAGCGCTGGTGCAGGTTACCGCCGGGAGCCTTACCGGGGTGTTCGGTTCCGGAGCGGCCAGGACTGCCCGGCTCTTCCTGGAGCACGGCTGCGTTCACTTCCTGGCCTCGGACGCCCATTCGGCCGGCGGGCGGGCGCCGGTGCTTTCAGACGCCCTGAAAAAAGCCGGCTGCTTTTTAAGTCCGGAAAAAGCCGCCCGCCTGGTGAGCGGCAACCCGCGCCGGGCAATACGGGGCGAAAGCATCGAAACCGCCGGATTGTTATTCAAATAAATTTTTCTTGTCAACTCTTTCCTCAAAGTGATAAAATTTCTATGATGATTGTACATCCTGCCGGGGAAGGAGGTGAAACAAGGAAATGGGCTTACTTTACAAAAACCGCACCCTGGTCGGCAACATCTCTTTAGTGGTGTTTCTGACCTTCCTCGCCACCTTTACCTTCGGTGCACTTCCCAGAACCGCTGCGGCCGTGACTCCTACAGAAGATAGCTCGCTGGTAACCCATGTGGACCTCGCCGACCCGGCGGCCGTAAAAGACAAAGACGGCAACTGGGTTAAAGACGGCGGAACGGCTAAACTGGTTACCAACGCAGCCGGGGATACGGTAGACATCACGGTGCAGGTGCTCACACCGGACAGCTTCGATAACATTGTGCTGGAGATCCTGGGTATCGGCAACCTGGACCCGTCCGGTATCACCAGCGCCGTCTACAAAGTGTACGGCGAGGTTTCCGGCACCGTCTATTATGTCTATCAGTTCGTGTACCACTGGGTCTACAGCGCGGGGCTGAATACGGGCGCCGCCGCCGACTATACTCTCAATATATACAGCAACAGCAATATGCTCGCTTCCATCACCCTGGACCTGGAGGCGCCGCCACCCCAGGGCGGCGGTGGAGGCGGTGGCGGAACTCCCTCTCCATATCCTGCTACTACCGATACTGTCGAAACCAATACCGGCACCGTAACCACCGCGGGCGACACCTCCACCTTGAAGGTGGATCCGGCTAAGATTGACGTTCTTCTTGCCGACCCGGAGGTGAAGCAAGTGGAACTGGCCGTGCCGGCTGCTGCCGGTGTCGACAATGCGGAGGTCCTGGTTGCCGTGGAACAGCTTGCTGAAATCTCTGCCGCCGGTAAGGACGTGGTTGTGTCCTTCGGCGGAGTCGAGCTGACCTTTGCGCCGGGAACCCTTGATCTCGCGCCTTTTGCCGGGCAGAATGCTACGGTGAAGTTCGAGATCAGCAGGGTGGACGAAAGCCGGTTCTCCGGCGCCGCCGGCGCTGCGCTGAAGATCGCCGGCGCCGTTTACGAAATTAACGTTCGGGTGCTGGCAGACGGTGTGGACAAGGGCGGTATCCACAGCTTTAACAAACCGGTTACGGTTGAGTTGCCTTACGATCCGGCCGGGCTGGCCGGCTCCTCCGAGGACAGGCTGGGTGTCTACCGCTACAACGAAGCTGCCGGGGCCTGGGACTACGTGGGCGGTAAAGTGGACAAGGCAAACAAGTCCGTCACCGTGGCGTTGAGTTCCTTCAGCAAATACGCCGTGATGGCCTACGAAAAAACCTTTGCGGATCTTGCCGGGCACTGGTCCAGAGCCGACGTGGAATTGATGGCCGCCAGGCACATCGCCAGGGGCATTACCGATACCACCTTCGGGCCGGACTTGAACATAACCCGGGCGCAGTTTGCGGCGTTTATCCAGCGAGCCCTGAATCTTGCCGAGGATAGGAATGCCGCCGGGCGGTTTGCCGACGTGCAGGAAGGCGACTGGTTTGCTGGTGCGGTGGCTGCTGCAGCCAAAGCCGGTCTGGTGAAGGGTTATGAGGACGGCGCCTTCCGTCCGGGGCAACTGATCACCCGCCAGGAAATGGCCGTCATGGTGACCCGTGCGCTGGCCTTTGGCGGCAAGGCGGCGGCCCTGTCGCCGGCCGAAGTAGCTGCCGTCCTGGCCGGGTTCTCCGATGCGGATGAAATCGGCGACTGGGCCAGGGATGCCGCGGCGCTGGCCGTGAAAGAAAGCATCGTGCAGGGCCGGGCTGAAGACCTCTACGTTCCGGCGTCCAACGCCACCCGGGCCGAGGGCGTGGTCATGCTCAAGCGGCTGCTGGCTGCCATCGGCGTCCTGTAAACAAAATACGAAATCCAGTTGGTAGAAAAGCCCCTGCTGCCGGTTAACGGCGGCGGGGGCTTTTAAATGTTCTTGCAGCTAGATTTTGCTGTGGTATAATCCTGGTAGGAGGTGTTGATGGTGGTTAACCGTATTTTGATTGATCCGGCTGTTTGTCATGGGCAGGCCTGTATTAAGGGTACCCGTATCCCCGTACATCAAATCATCGGAATGTTGGCTAATGGGGATACCATTGAAGAACTTCTATGTGAATATCCGTCACTCGAACGTGAGGATATTCTTGCCTGTCTTGACTATGCTGCTTTACTTACTGAAGAGAATCTTACTCCGATTGAGGTTATAGATAGAGCATGAATATTTATGTAGATGAAAATATCCCTTTTATGACCGTTCAAGCCTTGCGAAAAATGGGTCATACTGTTTTCGATAACCGGGGCACGCCAAAAGAGGGTATCTCTGACGATAAACTTTGGAAAATAGTTCAACGCCAAAAGTGCTTACTGGCTACTACAGACAAGGGATTTACAAACTGTCGGAATGAACAGCATTATGGTATTTTAATCGTGCGTCTTCGTCAGCCGAATAGACGCAAAATTCATGATCGCGTGATGCAGGCTATTAATCAATTTGCGGTGGATGAATGGCCGGGACTATTGGTAATCATGCGGGATAATGTAAAAAGCGTATGGTCAGGACGCTCAAGGGGGAAAAACGGGCGATGAAAATTGAATACGCCCCGGAAGTCGATGCCCCTGCTGCCGGTTAACGGCGGCGGGGGTTTTTATGTCCGGGTGAAAATTTGCCGCCGAAAGTGCTTTTTCTTCCTGCAGAAAGAAAAGAAGAATATTTTTAAATGTGCCCCCCAAAAAAAATTCTTTTTCCGAAACTTATTATCGAAACAGGTAAGAAATTAATTATTACAAACAGGAATATGTTTGTTTTTGTCGAATGGTCTAAATGGTTCGGTTATGGAAACAGAGTTAAAATATAACTTCTTTTTTCTCATCAAATGATAACCGGGGTAATTGCTGTTGTCCACTGCGACTGTTCAAACCAAACCACATCCGATTCTTTACCTGAACCTGCGCCCCTTTTTTGTGGGAGGCCTTTTCGTACTCCTTTTTGCTTCCCCGTTCCTGCGCGGACTTTTCTTCCAGCCGGAACTGCTGGAAGCGCACATGCTTACCGCCGCGGTGTTTGCTCTGGCCTGGTATGACCAGGTACTGCGCCGGGAGATTTCTTTTCTGCGTTTTCCCCTGGACTACGCTGTGGTTGCGCTTATCGCGGCCTATGCCCTTTCCCTTCTTACGGCGGTACACCTGCGCCCGGCGGTGGGGGAGCTTTTAAAAGTCATCAACTATTTCATGGTTTACTGGATTGTTGTTCGAGCGGTACAAAAAGAAAAAGACCTCGACCGCCTGCTGGCGGTTTGCTTTGCCGCCGCCACGGGCGTAGCCGTCATCGGGCTGGTTGCCGCTGCTGGTTACTCCAGGTTCCCCGGTGTTTTCAGCGGGCCGGAAATTGCTTCCACCTTCCAATACGAGAATGCTTTGGCTGCCTATATGGTAGTGTTCAGTATAGTGGGTCTGGCCCTTTCGGTGAAATCAGAAAGGGCTTTCCCAAAAGTGTTTTACGCTGTCGGTAACTTTCTCCTGCTGGTGGTATTGCTGAGCACCCTCTCTCGCGGCGGGTGGATTGTCTATCCCCTCGGTCTTGCGACCCTTTTTGCCGGCCTGCCCGGGGCCTACCGCTGGCGGGCCGCTTATCATCTGATTATCTTCCTGGGTTGCGGCCTGGCGGCCACCTATCTGTTTCTGCCCCGGGTACTGGCCGGACACGGCCGCGAGGCTTTGATGTATCTCCTGGTTCTGGCAGCGGTGACGGCGGTTTTGCAATACGCGTACCACCGCCTCGGCCTCTGGTTGGGACGTGACGGGATCGAAGATCGCACCCGGCGTTTGGTCGCGGCCTGTGGGTTTTTGTACCTGGCTGTGGTAGTCTCCTTTTACCTGATCTATGTTGCCTCCACATTGCCGTCAGTTCTGTTTGCGGTACTGCCCGTCCGGGTGGCCCAGCAGGCGGAAACCATCGTCAACCAGAGCACTTCCCTGCCGGAACGGCTGGTGATTACCAGCGACGCACTGAAGATTGCAGCCGACTATCCCCTTACCGGCGCCGGCGGGGGCGGATGGAACGCTCTCTATCACCGGTACCAATCCGACCTGTACTGGACTACCGAGGCGCACAATTATTTTGCCCAGACTCTGGTTGAGGCCGGAACTCTCGGGCTCCTGGCCGTCCTGGTCTTGTGGGGCTGTTTTGTTTGTCTGGTAGTCAGGTTATGGCGCCGTACCGGCCGGGAGGGGGGCGTCTGGATCTCCCTGTGGGCTGCAGCAGTGGCCGCCTTCACTCTTGGCGTGCACAGCGCCTTCGACTTTGATCTGTCCTTTGCGGCCCTGGGCATCCTGCTGTGGGCGCTTTTCGGGGCCGTCCGGGCCGGCGAAGGTCTGACGAAAAGAACCGCCGGTTCAAGAGATACGGGTGTTCCCTATCCTACCGGGCGGCGACTGGCCCTGACCGCCGTGGCGGCTACCCTGGGGGCGGCTTTGCTCTTTGTGCCGGCAGCTTCCCTGCACGCCGCCGGGATTAAAGGCGCCCTGGGCGCCCGGGCCGTGCTCAAGAGCGACCTGGATGCTGCCGAGCGCTATTATATGGCGGCCGTTCGCCTTGATCCCCTTACGGCCAGCTACCCGGCGGACCTGGCTCAGGTCTACGCTGTACAGGCCTTAAAGAAGGATGATGCGGCAAAGCATTTTCGGGCCCTAGCCCAGGCTCAGAAAGCTGCTCTCGCCGAGCCCTACAACCCCCAGGTGCGGGCCAACCTGGTCAACGTTTATCTGCTGCTGAAAGAAGCAGACCTGGCGGCGCGGGAAGCCGAAGCGATGCTCCAAACCAATCCCCTGCTGCCCGGCAACTACGAAATCCTGGGGCGTGTCTGCATAGCCGCCGCCCGTCAGAACCTGGAGCGGGCCAGGGTGGAGCAGGCCAGGGTCTACCTGGACCGGGCTATGGCGGTACCGCAGATAATGGCGGAAAAAAGCGCGGAGGTGAAGAAAAGCTCCCGCCGCTATGCAAAGGGCGATCTTCCGCCTCTTACCCCGGGGGTGCAGTTGGCTGCCGGTCAGGCCCAGTACCTCTCCGGCCGCTACGCCGAGGCCCGGCAGTCGCTGCAGGATGCTTCCCGTGATGAGAAAGTAGGCGCCGAAGCGAAGTTCTGGTTGGCCGCCGCTTACCACCGGTTAGGCGAGGGACGGGAAGCGCAGGCTTTGCTTGCTGAGATGGAAAAACAAAGCGCCGGTATCAGGAAGTCATATCAGGAACTCCTGATTCTGCCGCCGATCTTTTAAGTATATAAGGAGAGGACAACCTGTGAACAAACAAACCCCGGAAGTAACGGAAGAACAGGTCATCGACCTGCGCTCCTATCTCAAAATTCTGCACAAACGGCGCTTGCTGATTATCCTGGTAACGCTGCTTTTTCTCCTGACCGGCGGTATTTTGAGCTTTTTCGTCCTGCCTCCGGGCTACGAAGCCGGTACTCTCCTGCTGGTCACTCAGGCGGCGGACAAGCAACAGGTGGTTAACCAGGGTAACGATACGGGTTCGGTAGTTAACACCGTATCCCGTATTCCTGTCCTGACCATGAATACCTATGTAGGGCAGATCAAGAGCGAAGCTCTGCTGCAGCGGGTTATCGACAAATTGCAGCTTGGTGAGCGGGGCTATACCGCCCGCACCCTGGCCGGTCAGATCAGGGCTGCAACGGCTAAGGACAGCAACCTGATCGAGGTGATAGTAAGCGGTAGCGATCCCAACCTGGCTGCAGATGTTGCCAATACCTTGAGCAGTGAGTTCCTGGAGTTGATCTCGGAAAAAAACAGGGAACAGATGGAGCGGTCCGTCAAGTTCATGCAGGACCAGCAAGCAATTACTGAAAAAGATTTAAGTAAAGCGGTTGAAGAACTGAGAAAATTCAACTCTGAACCGCGGGGTATTGCCTACCTGGAGCAGGAGTTCACCGCCCGTTCCCAGGATCTGAACAGGTACCAGACAGAGTTGGGCCAGGGGCGGGTGGAGATGCAGCAGATGTTGGCGGCGAAGGCCAGTCTGGAAGAAAGCCTGGCTGCTACTCAGAAAACCATCACTACGCAGAAGTATGACCAGCTTCAGGGCAAGGTAGTGCGGAGTGAGGAAATTAATCCGGCTTATACCGCCCTGACTGAAAAGCTTAACGAGAAGAAGATGGCTCTGGCCGAAAAGGAGGCCCAGATGGCAGCGGCGCAAGAAGTGGCGGCCGGCTTGAAAAACCAGGTGGATCAGATTCAGGCCGAGCTGGCCTCCAAGAGAGCCGGACAGGAGCGTCTCCAGGCCGAAGTGAAGCGCCTGGAAGGCACCCGTAATCTCCTGGCGGATAAGACTACCCAGACTCAGATTGCCCGTTCTATTGATCTGGGCAACACCAGCCTGGTGGTGGTTTCTCCGGCAATGGCGCCGGTTGAGCCGGTGAGGCCCAAGAAAAAGCTGAATATGGCCATGGCTTTTGTCCTGGGATTAATGGCTTCGGTAATGCTGGCCTTTGTCCTGGAGTACCTGGATAACACTATCAAGACTCCCGAAGATGTAGCCCGGCACCTGGAGTTACCTGTTCTGGGGACTATACCGGCCGCGAAGCAATTTTAAAGGAGCGAGGCAGGTAAATGAATTTATCCAGAAGCAGGCACAAAAACAGAGAGGAAAATCTCTATGCCTTTACCCAGCCGAAGTCGCCGGTTGCCGAATCTTTCCGGGCGCTGCGCACCAACATCACTTTTGCCGCTCTGGAGCGGCCCTGTCGGACGTTGCTGGTAGCCAGCGTCGGCCCCGGGGACGGCAAGTCTACCGTGACGGCTAACCTGGGCGTGGTTACGGCCCAGGCCGGCAGTCGCGTCCTCATTATAGACTGTGACTTGAGGAAACCGGTTCTGCACAGATACTTTGAAGTGGATAACCACCACGGTCTTACCAATTTGCTGGCCCAGGATCTGGAGTTGCCGGATGTTGTTTGCTCCACCGGTGTGGAGAACCTGTGGGTTTTGACCAGCGGCCCTGTCCCGCCCAATCCGTCTGAACTGCTCGGCTCGCAAAAAATGAAGTCTCTTTTGGGGGAAATTGCCGGGCAGTACGACAGGGTGCTGATCGAAGCGCCGCCGGTTGTTGCTGTCACCGACGCAGCCGTGCTGGCTCCGGTGGTGGATGGCGTGGTGCTGGTGGTAAAGTCCGGCAGTACCCGGATAGATATGGCCAGGGACGCCAAAGCCCAACTGGAAAAAGCCAGCGCCCGCATTATCGGCGTAATACTGAACGAGGTAAAGATGAACGGCGAGGACTCCCGCTATTACTATTATTATGAAGGGAAGGACAGGTCTTCAAAAGAGGTTATACTTTGACTGGGCAATAATTTAACAAAGTCACCTCTGCTTGTATTGCGGAAACGCTGCCGGCTGGTTGTGAGAAACGGGTGAAAGTATATGAACTGCCGAAAAATCTACCTTCTTTGCTGCGACGCCGTGCTGGTGAATCTGGCTGTATTTGCGGCTTTCGCCGTCCGGTTCAACAATTTGGAAGAAGTAATTTTTTACTTGAATCCCTTTATCGGTCTTGTTCCATACAGCACATTGATCTTTCTGGCTATATTCTACACTCATAAATTGTATAACAGGGACTGGGCCTACGCCAGCCTGGGAGAACTGGTGGCCATCGTCCAGTCTTCCACCCTCGGCAGCTTAGGTGTTGTTACCCTGGCCTATTTCCTTCACTATTCTCTGCCCCGCAGCGTGGCCGCACTGATGTGGGCTTTTACCATCTTTCTCATCGGCGGCTCCAGGATGGCCTGGCGAATGTACGTCGAGCGCATGAAGGCAGGCGGCCGCCGGCTGGGCCGCCGGGTACTGATCATCGGTGCCGGGGACGCGGGGACAATGGTGGCTAGGGAGTTGAAATCTCATAACGGCGCCTACCAGCCGGTGGGCTTTATTGATGACGACAAGAACAAGCAGGACCTGACCGTGCTCGGCCTGCCTGTGCTTGGCGGCCGCTCCCGGATCCCCGACGTGGTGAGGCGCTGCGGCGTGGACTTGGTCATCATCGCCATGCCCTCCGTGGGCAATACGGTGATCCGGGAAATCGTAGAAATCTGCCGGGGCGCCGGGGCGGAGTTGAAAATACTGCCCGGCGTGTACCAGATTATTGACGGACAGGTGTCGGTAAACCACCTGCGCCCGGTACAGTTGGAGGACCTCCTGCGCCGGGAGCCGGTGCGGCTCGATCTAAATGAAATCGCCGGCTACCTGCGGGGGGAAACCGTCCTCGTCACCGGCGCCGGCGGTTCCATCGGCTCCGAGCTGTGCCGGCAGGTTGCCGCATTCGGGCCGGGCAAACTGGTCCTCTTCGGGCATGGTGAGAACAGCATCCACGGCATCTGGCTGGAGCTTCTGGGGAAGTATCCGCACTTACCGGTCGACATTGAAATCGCCGACGTCAGGGACAGACCCAAGGTCGAGCACATATTTGGAAAACACAGGCCGGCCGTGGTTTTTCACGCAGCCGCTCATAAACACGTATTCTTCATGGAGATGCATCCTGATGAGTCCGTGAAGACAAACGTTTTCGGTGCCCGGAACGTGGCCGAAGCAGCCGCCGCGGCAGGGACAAAGATATTCGTCATGATTTCCACCGACAAGGCGGTCAACCCATCCGGCGTGATGGGCGCCACCAAACGGATGGCCGAATTGATTATTCAACAAATGAGCCAGATCAGCACAACCAGGTTCACCGCCGTTCGCTTCGGCAATGTGCTGGGGAGCAGAGGCAGCGTGGCGCCGATCTTCCAGCGGCAAATCGAGGAAGGCGGCCCCGTCACCGTCACCCACCCGGAGATGAAGCGCTATTTCATGACCATCCCCGAGGCGGTGCAGTTGGTCATCCAGGCCGGCGCTATGGCCAAAGGGGGCGAGGTTTTTATCCTGGACATGGGAGAGCCGGTCAGGATCGTGGACCTGGCGCGGGATATGATCAAGCTGTCCGGGCTGGAGCCCGACAGGGATATAGCGATCAAATTTACCGGCATCCGGCCGGGAGAGAAGCTCTTTGAGGAAATCCTTACAGCCGAGGAAGGCTCATCCGCCACTCGCCACAAGCGGATCTACACGGCCAGGCAACCCCTGGTGGAAATGTCGGCCCTGGAGTCTGAAATGATTAAACTTGCAAGAAACACTCTGTTCTGCACGGCAGATGATATTTTCAGCGCCCTCGCCAACATCGTGCCGGATTTCAAGAAGTACAGGCGGGAGAAGGCGGGGTAGGACTTGTGGAGCGAGGGGTGCGCATGAGCGGTGCACCAGGTTTGCAGGATCATAACAGTGCGACATTTACCAGCGGTGGCTTGCTGGCACGCAACACGCTTTACAACCTCATCGGTCAAGGGGCGCCTCTGCTGGTGGCTATATTTTCCATTCCGTTTCTTATAAAGGGCCTGGGCACGGATCGCTTTGGTATACTAACCCTAGCGTGGATGGTGATCGGTTATTTTAGCATATTTGACTTAGGACTGGGTCGGGCCCTGACAAAATTGGTGGCGGAGAAGCTGGGAGAAGGTCAGGAGCAAGAAATATCTGCTTTGGTCTGGACCGCCCTGTTTCTTATGCTGCTCTTGGGCTTAGTGGCGGCGCTGGTGTTAAGCCTGCTTTCCCCCTGGCTGGTACGGGATGCGCTCAAAATCCCAGAAGCATTGCAATCTGAAACTCTACACGCTTTCTACCTGCTCGCTCTATCTGTACCAGTTGTCATCAGCACCGCGGGCTTACGGGGTGTCCTGGAGGCGCAACAGCGTTTCGGCCTTATCGCTGCCGTCCACATTCCTGGGAAAGTGTATACATTTGTAGGTCCCTTATTAATATTACCCTTTTCTCAAAGCCTCTTTCCGGTTGTGTTTGTCTTGATGGTGGGCAGTCTAATCATTTGGCTAGTTTATCTGTTACTTTGCCTTTATGTAATGCCCGTGCTACGCCACCGCATTGCAATACAACGTAAGATTTTGGTGCCATTATTGCGTTTCGGTAGTTGGATGACTGTTAGCAACACCATTAGTCCACTCATGGTTACTATGGATCGTTTTTTGCTTGGAGCCTTAATTTCTACTGCAGCCGTAGCCTATTACGCCACACCCTATGAAATGGTCACCAAGCTATGGGTTATTTCTGGTTCAGTGGCGGGAGTCTTATTTCCCGCATTTTCTTTTAGCTTTTTGAAGGACCGTGGCCGCACGGCAATGCTTTTTAGCCGGGGGGTCAAATACGTTTTTTTGGCTTTGTTCCCTATTACTTTATTTATCGTGACTTTAGCGCGCGAGATTCTGGGTCTCTGGCTTGGCAATGAGTTTGCGCAAAACAGCACTTGTGTGTTGCAATGGCTGGCAATCGGTGTGTTTATCAATAGTCTGGGCCAAATAGCCTTTGCGCTAGTGCATGGTGCTGGCCGGCCTGATTTGACTGCCAAGATTCATTTCATAGAACTGCCAATTTATCTGCTCACTTTCTGGTTGTTAGTAGGCAGCTATGGTCTTATAGGTGCGGCCATAGCCTGGATGGTGCGCGTGGCGTTGGATACGCTGTTACTATTTGCTATAGCAAAACGATTTTTAACAATCAGTATAGCTACTATTTGGTGCATGATATTTGCCATAGGAGGGGCACTGTTTATTCTGGCTTTTGCTTCCTTACCAATAGGCCTTACCATGAAGGGGTTTTTCCTTTTGTTTACATTGATTACCTTTGCATTATTTACATGGAATTACATTCTTGACGATATGGAAAAGCAGAATATCTGCTTCGTTTTCAATCGGGCAACTGCAGAAATGGAGAAAATAAAATGAGATTTAACGCTGATATTCAAGTTGAGGAAATCGAGAATTGCTTGTTATGCGGGG
The DNA here is from genome assembly GCA_020062745.1 of Deltaproteobacteria bacterium. Taxonomy (GTDB): domain Bacteria; phylum Bacillota; class Desulfotomaculia; order Desulfotomaculales; family JAGUVT01; genus JAGUVT01. The sequence goes on along the minus strand of JAGUVT010000002.1, from coordinate 14,937 downwards.
AAAAGGGTGTACCGCTTTACCGAGAGATGCATGATCAACTTTCGAATGCACCTGGTAAATGGTCATTTTATAGCTGTTCAGCATGTGCTCTTATATGGTTGAATACTAGTCCTACTTTTGATGATATTGGGAAGGTTTATACCACAACGTATTGCACCCATACTCTGAATGAGCAAAAACCGATCTTGGACACTTTGCGCGGGAAGATTGAACATGCAATACTCATGACTAATTTTGGATATAATTGCGCTAATGTAAAGCGAGGTCTCAAATGGATTGGTAAGGTTTTTAGCCTAATTGTTCCGTTCAAGGAGATTGTTGGCTCGAACGTCATGTGGCTCAATGGAAGGTTTAGGGGCAAGCTTTTGGACGTTGGCTGCGGTGGGGGGCGATTTCTAGCTAAGATGCGAGAATTGGGGTGGGATGTAGTTGGAGTTGAGCCTGACCAAATAGCCGCCGAAATTGCGAGAGAATATTTTAATATTCCCGTTAAACCTGGTAGACTGGAAGAGATAGATATCCCGGCAAACTCATTCCAAGCTGTTACGGCCAGGCACGTTATTGAGCATGTGCATAACCCTGTTAGGCTGCTGCAAGAATGTTATCGGCTTCTTGCACCTGGGGGAGTATTGGTGATTTTAACGCCGAATGCCGATAGTTTAGGTCACAAGATATTTAAGCGGAACTGGAGTGAATTGGATCCGCCACGTCATCTTTATCTGTTTAGCCCTAAAACATTGACTAATGCTGCCAAGTTGGCCGGGCTTCCTTCGTCAGTACGAATAAGAAGTACTGCTAGGGCAGCTCGATGGACGTGGGCACCAAGTGTTGCCATTCGCTATACTGGAAGATCGGATAATAAAGCTGGCCTCGTAGGAGCAGCACGTTTTGTCTTTTGGGCTATAGAGGAGGCACTGTCTATTTTTGCAGGATCGCATTGCGGCGAGGAGTTAATTTTGATTGCTCGAAAAGATGGTTCGATGGACGATTTATGAAATCTGAAGCTTATGAGATTACAAAATATGGGTAATTAGATTGCATGAAGACTTGAAGATGTAGAGGATGGAAGCAATATTTCTTGCACAGTTTGGAATTCGTAGTTTGAGAAAGGTAGATATACGATTGTATTCGAAAAAATTAATTAGAAAAGCATTACTAAAACTAAGTATGGATAGACTTAGTGCATTATGTTTTAGTGCCATAGAGGTGGTACCAAGGGTTTTTTATGGAGCCGTGATGGGGCGTAGGAGGATTAAATGTAATGGGACATGATCTTGTCAATAGAAAATTAAAAATTTCCGCAGTCGTTGTGAACTATAATAGCGGTTTGCATTTGCGAGAATGCATTGAGGGGCTGTTGCAGAACCTCGAAGTAGAATATAGTTTAGATGAAATCGTCGTAGTTGACAACCAATCTACCGATGGCTCCCTTGCGCTTATTGAATCACATCCCAAGGTAAGGGTTGTACGATCGCACACCAATTCGGGTTACGGAGGAGGTTGCAACATAGGATATGAGCATACGAGCGGAGATATCCTACTATTCATGAACCCCGATGTTACACTGATTTCACCTGTAGAGTGCGTAAGGGCTGCGTTCGAGCTTGATGCTAATTGCGCAGTAGTAGCTCCAGGCATCATTGAACAAGGTAGCTTATGCAATTCGCTTCGGTCATTACCTACGGTATTAAGCGATGCATTATCTGAGCTTGGTATAAATCAATGGGCTGATCATAGATATCATAGATATCAGAGCAATATTGCGATGAATACAACGAAAGATCGTAACTATTTTTTGGGCTACGCGCAAGGATCTGCGATTTTTGTGAGGCGGGAAGCTTTTGTGAGGGCGGGAAAATTTGATGCAAATTTTTTTCTTTACTATGAAGAAGTCGATCTGTACAAAAGATTAGCAGATTTGGGACATAGATTTATATACGATACCAGATGTAAAATAAGGCACGCTTCGGGTGGATCATCAGGTAGTCTGGAGTGGAGAAAGACTGCTATTCGGTACAACTCGAAGCTTAGGTATTTTTCAAAACACGCTTCGAAATTATGGCTAATAGTGCACAAAATACTGATCCTGATAATACTGTTTCTCAAAGTTTTTCTACATTCGTTTTCTGTGTGCTTTCGTCGTGACCATGTTAGCAAATTTCGCGCATACGTGTATGCTATTCAGCTATACGTAAGGGGATATACTCCATGGCAATTATAAACCATAATTATTCAACAAAGAGAATTATCTTAACTAGAAGCAACTTGGCAAATTTATTATGGGCAGTTATGGGACTCTTTTTCCCAGCCATAATGATATATTGGCCACTATTTCAGGGGGTCTTTTCTTCCAGCTTTGGCTTGTTAAGATTATTTGACTTGTATGTTATTTTACTTCTATGCATAACGTTTATCCGTGCGCTCATTCGGGGGAGGGTGCCTGGTACAGATTCCTTAATTCTTCTGGCAGGTCTTTTTCTCATTGTATTGACACGATTTATCAGTGTCCTTTTGTCCCCGCACGCTTCACCTGAACTGTTCTGGTCAATTTTTAGATTTGTTGAGGCTTTTGCTTTGACATGGGTCTTAATCGCCTTGCGAGCCACAGTTTTTGAGCGGATCGTGGTTTGGATGCTTGTTGTGATAACATTTTTTGAAACATTTGCAGGAATTGCGCAGGTAATATTAAGCGGAGGAACTCAAGCTGGAACGGGTCTTGCAAGTGGTCGAGGAATTTACGAACTGCAAATCCTTTTAACTCTTTGGGGTCTTGTTGGCTTAAGTGCTGGTGAAGGCTCTCGAGGCATGAACTCCTTAAAAGTTGTCTTAGGTACGCTCGGTGTAATTGTTACGGTTCTTAGAACAGCGTTTTTTCAACTTGCAATAGCTCTTTTTGTTGTTTATTGGCTAATGCCGAAGCATGGTCGCCGTATTTACAGGCTTATAATTATATTAGGAACTATAATAGTATTTATTTTAGTTGGTTTTGTTGAGCTACAATGGCCACTGATGATCAATCGAATAGAGCAAATCTCTACAATGAGTGGTACAATTGGCGTCCGGCTTGTGTTGTGGCAAGCTGCTTTTTCTGCCTTTCAGTTATATCCGGTCACGGGCATTGGGTCTGGTGCGTTTGGTAGGAATCAGCTTTTTTATTTTGATGCAGCTGGGGTCAGTTTTAGGGAAGGTTATACTGACGAGGGGCTGTCAGTGCACAATACGGTACTAGGTTTTCTTGCCGAGACAGGTATAATTGGTTTGGTAGCTTATTTTATTTATGCGATAGGAATAGCTATAATAGCCCGACGTTTAAGCTGCGCAGCTCCGACTACATTCAATATAGCACTTGCGGGGACAGTGGTTTCTGGAATTATCATTGATTTTATAGCAGCTAGTTCATTCTATCCCATCACAATAACACTAGTTGCACTCCTGGCGTCTCGTTATATTAAGCAAAAAAAAGCATAAAAATTTAAAATTTGTTTATAGAGAGGGGGATGATTATGAACAGAGATTTCGGTGTGGTCATCATTGCACGGGACGAGGAAAACAATATTGGTGATTGCCTTGCAAGTATTTGTTCAGTTGGCGCAGCTCCTGTTTCAGTTGTCGTGGACAGCCGGACGAATGACAATACGGCTGAAATTGCACGGAAGTATACGCCGCTAATAGAAGTGGTGAGTGGTAATCGGGGTAAACTGCGAAACGTTGGTTATAAGAAGCTAAACTTGCCCTATGTGGTATTTGTCGATGCGGACATGCGGATCACTCCCGGTTATTTTGAAGCACTGCATCGGGCGATCACTGAAAATAAGAGATTAGCGTTCGTAGGCGGCGCACAAAAACCCCTTGGGTGTTGCCTTTTTGGAGCTATGGATTGCGAATATTGGAATTATAGACGTGCAATTGGTGCAGGAGGGACAATATTCCGAGTAGAAGCTTTGGATGACGTAGGGGGATTTAGGGACGATCTAAACGTGGGTGAAGACGGGGAACTCGCTCAACGTCTGCTTGGTAATGGCTGGCAGAAAAAGTGGGTTGGGACTGCCGCTTTTGGACATTACTACGCTTCATCTACTAAAACATGGTATAACAAGATGACACATGGAGCAGCGGCTGGCTTTCAACTACGTGGGATATTACGGTTATTGTTAAGTCCAATTATAGGGATGCATGCTGCGTGGGATCGGCGGCAGCCGCATATGGTTTGGTATGTGCCTTTGCGGTCACTTGCGCTTCTCGTCGGTGCGGGGATAAGGCGGGAATACACTCCTTTCACTGAAATTAAAAGGTCTAACTCTTAAATAAAGTCCCATTGGTTCCTGTTAAATTTCTCATAGGAGGCACAGCTAGTGCGTATTCTTATGATTTCAGAGGATTTTCTCCCATACATTGGAGGAATAAGTCACCATGTTATTAAGCTTTCCAGTGCTCTTGCCCGTCGGGGTCATAGCGTGCATTTATTGGCCAGGATTCCATATGGGTATAAACCGGTCAGTACAGAGCTTGAAAGTGTTAAGAACTTATTGGTGCCAACACATACGTTTGAGCAGGGCATTTTGTATGGATTACGTCATGTGGAATTTCTGGCGAGGGGTATTAACAGTATGAAGTCTTTGATGCGGCACAATGAGTTCGATATTGTCCACTGGCATGGGCTTTGGAGTGACAGTGCGTTTGCAGCATATTCACGACGGATTAGCTCGGCAAAATTAGTTTTTACCAACCACAGTTCTATGTTTTTAGAGTTTTTTTCTAATAAACTGAAGTGTAAATTCATCAAGGTGTTTTTGACAAAACCGGATATTTGTATTGCTCCCAGTGTGGAACTGGCCGATAAATATAAATCTGTATTTAAGCATGTCAACACAATATTTATATCAAATGGCGTTGATTTAAAGACATTTGGTAGTCCTTCTGATAAATTAAAGGCACGACTGACGCTAGGTCTTCCTAAAGAGGGTATCATTGTTGCTTGTCCGCGAAGACTCTGTCAGAAGAATGGTGTTCATTACTTATTAAAGGCTATTCCTTACGTGCCTGAAAATCAGCGGCCGCTCTTTGTAGTAGCGGGGGATGGGCCGATGGCGTCTGATTTAAAAAACCTTGCGGAAACACTCAAAGTTACAAAACATGTGCGTTTTGTTGGCGCTATTCCATATGATAAAATGCCTATTTTTTACGCCGCTTCGGATTTTGCCGTTATCCCATCTTTGTTAGAAGCCACGAGTCTTGCTGCCCTTGAAGCAATGGCGGGCGGATTGCCTGTTATTGCGAGTGCGGTAGGTGGCTTAAATGACCTGCTTGAAAACAATGATGCTGGAATACTTGTTCCTCCAGCGAATTCACAGGTCTTGGCTACGGCAATAACTTCGTTAACAACAAATTCAGACAGTAGAAAACGAATGAGTGTTTCAGCAAAAAACTTTGCCTTAAAGTATTCCTGGGATGAAGTTGCACTTCAAACTGAAAATGCATATAAATCACTTTTTTAGTTGTTAAGGTAGGTTGTATATGAAAATATTTGATACTATAAAAAAGCAAGTTGCCAGTCGTGACTACAAAGTAGGTATCATTGGCCTGGGTTACGTTGGGCTGCCGCTTGCGAAACGATTTGGAAAAGCGGGTTTCAAGGTTTTGGGATTTGACGTCGATGCGGAAAAGGTAAGAAGATTAAATGAGGGAAGCAGTTACATCCATCATATCCCTTCAGAACAGGTGTCGGCTTTGGTGCGTTCGGGGCGGTTCGAGGCCACAGCCGATTTTGACAGGTTGCGGGAAGCAGATGCCCTCATAATTTGCGTTCCAACGCCCTTGACCCGCTACCGGGAGCCGGACCTCCAGTATGTGGAAAAGACTGCTGATGCGATAGCTCTTACTTTGCGGTGCGGCCAGTTGGTGTGCCTGGAGAGCACCACTTACCCCGGCACTACCGAGGAGGTTCTTCTGCCGCGTTTTACGGCCGGCGGACTTCGGGTGGGAGAGGATTTTTTCCTGGCCTTTTCACCGGAACGGGAAGATCCGGGTAATAGTCAACACACCCTGGAAAAGGTTCCAAAGGTTGTTGGCGGGGTGACCCCTGAGTGCAGGGAACTGGCATGCACCCTGTACAGCCAGGTCATCGACCGGGTGGTTCCGGTTTCGTCCACCCGGGTGGCTGAAGCGGCGAAGCTCCTGGAAAATATTTATCGCTCCGTTAACGTTGCTTTAGTAAATGAATTAAAGGTTACCTTTGACCGTATGGGCATTGATATATGGGAAGTTATTGAGGCTGCCAAGACCAAACCGTTTGGGTTCCAGCCTTTCTACCCTGGTCCAGGGCTTGGAGGCCACTGTATTCCCATCGACCCCTTTTATCTTACCTGGAAAGCGCGGGAGTACGGGATTTCCACCCGTTTTATCGAGCTTGCCGGGGAGATCAACCATGCCATGCCGGCCTACGTGGTGCAGAGGCTGGCTGACGCCCTCAATGAGCGCGGCAAGGCAGTGAAAGGAGCTAAGATCCTGGTGCTGGGGGTTTCATATAAAAAAGATGTCGGTGACCTCCGGGAGTCTCCTTCCCTTGAAATCCTTGAAATTTTGCTGGCCAAGGGCGCCCGGGCGGATTACAGTGACCCTTACTTTCCGCGCCTCCCAATTGTGCGCCGCCACGAACTCGAGATGGAATCGGTACCGCTCACTGAGGATTCTGTTAAAAAATACGACGCTGTTTTGGTGGCAACAGACCATTCTATGTTCCCGTATGAGATGATCCACAATGGGGCTTCGCTTATTGTGGACAGCCGTAACGCGTTTCGACAGAGGGGCCTCGTGGGCGCGCACGTGGTTGGAGCATAACTTAATATGCTCTATATATCCTTTTGGAGTTATAGGTCCGGCGAAAATATTGTAAGAGGTGCGCCATGCGCGTTTGGTTGATTACTGTAGGAGAACCGCTGCCGATAGATGAGGCCGGTGACAGGCTTCTTCGCACAGGTATATTGGCAAACTTATTGGTGGCAAAAGGTCATGAAGTAGTTTGGTGGTCTTCCACTTTTGATCATACCAGGAAGAAACAAAGGTTTGATATTGACACTTCGATCGATATAAATAATCGTTTTCGGATTAATTTGTTGCATTCGGTAGAATACAAGAAAAATGTTTCGCTTCGCCGTATTATAAATCACTATGGAATAGCACGTAAATTTGCAATTATGGCAGAACAAGAGCAGAAGCCCGACATCATTTTATGCTCTCTGCCGACATTAGAATTGAGTTTGGTTGCAACGGAGTATGGGAAGAAAAAAGGTGTCCCCGTCGTTCTCGACGTGCGTGACTTGTGGCCGGACATATTCCTGGAGATGGTTCCTGCATGGGGGCGTTGGTTGGTAAAATGGATCTTGAGGCCCATGTTTAAGACCGCCGGCGCAGCGTGTGCCGGTGCTGCTGCGATTACCGGTATTACCCCGGCTTTTGTTGATTGGGGCGTAAATTATGCGAACCGGGCGCGTTCAGATTTAGACCGGGAGTTTTCAATGGGTTACTGTGAAGTGCCCCCTGATCAAAAAGATGTCATGGAGGCGGAAAAGTTTTGGGAGAAGCATGGGATAAGAAAAGATAACAGTGAGTTTATTGCTTGTTTTTTTGGCGCCATGGGTCGCCAATTTGAATTGGGAACTATCATAGAAGCTGCTCGTAAATTAAAAAAACAAAATCGTTCTTTCCGTTTTATATTGTGTGGGAGCGGTGATAATTTTGCTTATTACAAAAATCTAGCAATAGACTGTGATAATGTTGTTTTCCCCGGTTGGGTTGGCGCGGCGGAAATATGGACTCTGATGAGAATTGCCTCGGTGGGGCTGGCTCCTTATTTAAGCGTTCAAAATTTTACTATGAATTTGCCAAATAAACCACTTGAGTATCTTTCTGCCGGCTTACCTGTTGTTTCAAGTTTAAATGGCGTTTTGAGAGATTTATTATTTACTTATGACTGTGGGGTGACCTATGCTAATGGTAATTCTGATGACTTAGTATCTATTTTGGTTAATTTATACGATCACCCCGAGCGACTCAGAAAAATATCGGAAAATGCCCATGCTTTATATAAAGAAAAATTTATCGCTGAAAAAGTTTACAATAATATGATTAGTCATTTGGAATTAGTATGTGAAAATTATCGAAACCGGTAAAGGTGTGGTTAGATTGGTTGACTACTTGGCAGTAACTGAATTGTCAGGTGATGAAGTTTCTCAGGAGCAGGTGGACAGGCTCTGTAACCGATATTATTGGGCGGGCAAGTATTGCGCCGGTAAAGATGTTTTAGAAGTTGCTTGTGGTACGGGGCAAGGTTTGGGGTATCTTTCAAAACTGGCCGAAAGCCTTAGCGCAGGCGATTGTTCGGAAGAAATTTTAAAAGTTGCCCGGGCGTATTATGGCGATAGGATTTCGTTGAGACAATTTGATGCGCAAGACATGCCCCATGCTGATAATTCAATGGATGTCATTATTATTTTTGAAGCTATCTATTACCTGCCTTCGGCAGAAAGGTTTGTCAACGAGTGCCGGCGTGTTTTAAGAAACGGCGGCAGGGTATTGGTTGTGACAGCCAATAAGGATTTATACGATTTTAATCCGAGCCCGCATAGTTACAAATACTATGGCGTTATTGAGCTGAAGGACTTGTTTGAGAGACATGGGTTTACGGTGCAATTTTTCGGGAACACGCCTGTTGACGATTTGTCATGGCGTCAAAAAATCTTTCGCCCGATAAAGAAATTTGCGGTGAAATCCGGTTTGATGCCCAAGTCAATGGATGGAAAAAAGTTTTTTAAAAGGCTTGTTTTCGGACGGTTGGTCAAAATGCCTGCTGAAATAGAAGAGGGCATGGCGCCGTACATAGAGCCGTCCGAATTATCTTCCTCGGAGCCGGATAGAAAACACAAGGTAATATATTGTGTCGCCGCCTTGCAGAAAAGTTAATCGAAGAGTGTCTTTTTTATTGCATCGCCTGAGGGAGGCTTTGTTATGATGGTGAAACGTGTGTTTGATGCTGTTTTTGCTTTTCTTGGCTTGACTGTTTTGAGCCCTTTGTTTCTTCTGATGGCAATTTTAATAAAGCTGGAGTCGAAAGGCCCGGTTTTTTACCGGGGTGTCAGGGTAGGGCGTTATGGCAAGCCATTTAAAATTTTCAAGTTCCGCAGCATGGTACAGGATGCCGAGCGGTTGGGGGCGTCGTCAACAGGCGCCTCGGACATGCGCGTTACCAGGTGCGGGCGCTTTATCCGCAAGTTTAAGCTGGATGAATTTTCCCAGTTGATTAACGTGCTTATCGGGGACATGGGCATTGTCGGCCCCCGGCCGGAAGTGCAAAAGTTTGTGGACCTGTACACGGAGGAGGAAAAGGCAATTCTGACCCTGCGCCCCGGCATCACGGACTGGGCCTCTATCAAGTTTCACAACGAGGGGGAAATCATAGAAGCGTCCGGGATTGAGGATGCCGATGAGGCTTATGCCAGGCTGATTCGCCCTGAAAAATTGCGCCTTCAACTCAAATATGTGAGGGAGCGGAACCTGTGGATTGATATCAAGATTATATGCGCAACCCTGCTCACGATTTTATCAACCCGCATGGGCGGCGGGCCGGTCGGAGTTCCAGGGCCTTCATACATATCGCAATCCGGTATGGCTGACAAATACGGGTTATGATTGATTAAATAAAGAAGGGAAAAAACGATAATGAGCTATAAGGTGCGTTTTGTCAACCCGGCCAAGAATTATGAAATGATCAAGGATGAGATCGACCGGGCCTATTTTGAAGTGATATCCAAAGGTGACTTGATCGACCGCGGTCAGTTGAAATCCTTTGAAGAAAACCTGGCTAAATTCGTGGGAACCAAATATGCGGTGGGCCTGAACAGCGGCTATGACGCGCTCCATATGTCTTTGCGGGCTGCAGGAATAGGACCGGGGGACGAGGTTATTGTCCCTGCCCATACTTTTGTGGCAACGTGTTCCGCAGTGGTGAATGCCGGCGCCGCGCCGGTTCTGGTTGACGTGACAAAGGACTTCAACATAGACGTGGATAAGATTGAAGAAGCCCTTTCGGAGAGAACGAGGGCGATCATTCCCGTCCACCTGAGCGGTTACATGGCGGACATGCCACGGATTATGAAGATTGCGGAAAAGCACGACCTGGTGGTCATCGAAGACACCTGCCAGAGCCTGGGATCGAGTATTAACGGTGAAATGGCGGGGTCCTGGGGGCTGACGGGTTGCTGGAGCTTCTATCCTTTTAAGATCCTGGGCGGATACGGCGACGGAGGAGCGATAACCACCGACGATCCGGACGTGGCGTTGTTTGCAACACGCATGAGGTACAACGGCGAGGAACGCGAAACCGGAGAATACCACGGTCACGGCTTTACCTGTTTGCTGGACAACCTGCAGGCTGCGTTCCTGGATGTGAAACTGCGCCATCTCCCGGCGTGGATTGTCAGGAGAAAGCAGATTGCGGAGCGATACCGGCAGTCTCTTTCCGGTATTCCCGACCTGCTGCTTCCCCATTATGATAAACCGGGATTCGACCACGTCTACCAGAATTACACGGTGCGGTCCAAACAGGGCAATGACTTCTCCGAGTATCTGAAAAAGAACGGCGTGGAAGTCCTTACCCAGTTCCGCAAGCCCTATTATAAGCACGAAGCCCTTAAACTGGCGGATCGCGGGTTCCCGGAGACGGAGGCGCTCAGCCGCGAGGTTTGTTCACTGCCGATGAATGTTGAGATAAGCGATGAAGAAATAGAATATGTGATCACGGTCGTAAGGGCTTTCTACGGACTTTAATTTATATTTTGGAGGAATACAAGGAACAAATGAAAGAACTGTCCAGGATAACGGAAACATTTTCGGAGTCTGTGATCCGCGAAATGACAAGGATATGCGATGCTGTGGGGGGGTACAATCTTTCCCAGGGATTTCCCGATTTCGAAAGCCCAAAGGCCATCAAGGAGGCTGCCATTGCGGCGATTGATGGTGAATGGAACCAGTACCCGGTCACGTACGGGGAACCGGAGCTGCGCGAGGCCATAAGCAAGAAAGTGTGGAACTATAACGGGATTAAATGCAGCCCGGAAACAGATATTACGGTTACATGCGGCGCCACCGAGGCGATGATCGCCACCCTCAAGGCAATCATCAATCCCGGTGACGAGATCATCGTGTTTGAGCCGTTCTACGAAAACTATGGTCCGGACGGTATTCTCTCCGGCGCGACGCCGCGCTATGTGACGTTGTACGCTCCTGACTGGTCGTTTTCTTCTGAGGAGCTGGCCGGCGCGTTTAATGAAAAGACAAAGGCGATAGTTATCAATACGCCGAACAACCCGACCGGGAAGGTTTTTTCGCGGGCGGAACTGGAGGAAATAGCCGCGTTATGTGTTAAGTGGGATGCTTATGCGGTTACGGACGAGATTTACGAACACATACTGTACGACGGCGCGCGGCATATATCAATGGCGACGATACCCGGCATGGAAGTGCGGACCGTTACCATCAATTCAATCTCAAAAACCTACTCGGTTACGGGTTGGCGGGTGGGCTGGGCTATTGCAAATGAGTTCATCACCCGGCGGATTCGCAAGGTGCATGATTTTCTGACCGTGGGGGCGCCCACTCCTTTTCAGCACGCGGCCGCTGCCGCCCTGTCGTTTCCTGACGAATACTACGTTGGTCTGCAGGCTCATTATGCCGAAGCAAGAAAGTTCCTTTTTGACCTGCTCCAAAAAGTTGGTTTTCAATGTTCGATGCCTCAAGGCGCGTACTATATCATTGCCGGCATAAGCGGGTTAATGAGAAAGCTGGGTGTTGACGATGACTTTTCTTTCAGCCGCAAACTAATTGAAGTAACCGGTGTGGCAACGGTGCCGGGATCGTCTTTCTATTCCGATCCTGGTAAAGGAAGGACGCAGGTCAGGTTTTGTTTCTGCAAAAAATGGGAAACCTTGTATGCGGTTGAGGAAGCTCTTAATAAACTTTCCGAATTTACAAGGGAGCAGTGTCTATGAACACTCATGATTTAGCACTAAGAATTCGTAGACACGCAGTGCGGATGACACATTTAGGGAAAAGTTCTCATGTGGCTGCCGTACTTTCTATGGCCGATATAATTGCTGTATTGTACGGGCAGGTATTGAATAAACTTCCAAGTGAACCAAAGTGGCCGGAACGAGACCGTTTCATACTTAGTAAAGGGCATGCAGGGGCGGGGATTTATGCAGCTCTCGCGGAAACAGGGTATTTCTCTGTTGATGAGCTCGAAACGCATTATGCAAATGGTAGCAGACTATCTGGACATGTCTCGCATAGGGGTATCCCCGGCGTAGAACTTTCAACAGGTTCATTAGGGCATGGACTCCCCGTGGCTGTAGGTATGGCATTTGCTGCAAAGCTTGATTCTAAAAGGTATCGTGTTTATGTTTTAGTTGGCGATGGCGAATGCGACGAGGGATCAAATTGGGAAGCTGCTTTATTTGCTTCACACCATAAACTGTCTAATTTGATTGCAATCGTTGATTACAACAAGTTACAAAGCCTTGCCACAGTTGAAGAGACTCTCCGTCTGGAGCCATTTTCCGCGAAGTGGAAATCCTTTGGTTGGGATGTGATTGAGGTTGATGGACATGAGCATGAAGCGTTGGGTGAGGTGTTAAATCTTGATCCCTCTAATGGTGAAAGACCGTTATGCGTGGTTGCTCATACAGTAAAAGGTAAAGGCGTTTCTTTTATGGAAAATTCGGTTCTATGGCATTATCGAAGCCCCCAGGGAGAAGAATACGAGATGGCCTTGGAAGAATTAGGGAGATTTGCAGATGAGAGATGAGTTTGTCCGGACGTTAACTGAAATAGCTATGGAAGACAGGAATGTTATTCTTGTAACGGGTGATCTTGGCTTTGGGGTGCTGACACGTTTTGCCAAGGAATTTCCTGAACAATTTTTGAACGCAGGGGTTGCTGAACAGAATATGACCGGGTTAGCAGTCGGCATGTCACTTGAAGGTAAAGTTGTGTACACTTACTCCATCGCCAATTTTCCAACGTTGCGTTGTTTAGAACAAATTAGGAATGATGCATGTTACCATCAAGCTAACATAAAAATTGTGGCCATTGGTGGTGGATTTTGTTATGGTTCGCTTGGTGTTAGCCACCATGCGACTGAAGATTTAGCCATAATGAGAGCTTTACCCGATATTACAGTAATTGCCCCTGGCGATACCACAGAAACTGCCGCCGCTACTCGTGCTATTTATGAAGTTCCGGGCACCTGTTATCTGCGCCTTGGTCGTGGAGGGGAACCAAAAGTTCACGAGGGAGATATTGATTTTAAGATAGGTAAGGCGATTAAGCTTTTTGATGGTGTTGATGTTGTTTTAATTTCTACAGGTGGAATCTTAAAGAATGCGTTTGAAGCTAGAAAGAAGTTGAGTTCAATTGGTTTAAGTGTCGGACTTTATAGCATGCACACCCTGAAACCCATTGATCGTGAAATGATAGAGCGAGTTGCAGTAAGGACCAGATTGATAGTGACTATTGAGGAGCATAGCGTCATTGGTGGGTTGGGTGGTGCTGTCGCTGAGATTTTAGCGCAGATGCCCCAACCGAAAGCACGATTAAAAATGATTGGTTTGCAAGATTGCTTTTCTAGTATTGTTGGCGATCAAGATTATCTTAGGCGTATGTATGGTTTAGATGTCGATTCAATTGTTAAAGCAGTGAATGATATTTTGAGGTAAATAGTGTTTAAGGCTGGCGTAACCGGCGCCGCTATCGGCGCGGCCATGGCGGGTATGCGCCCCATTGTTTTTCACCCGAGGATGGACTTCATGTACCTGGCCATGGATCAGATAATCAACCATTGCGCCCACTGGTACTACATGTTCGGCGGTCGGGTAAATGTGCCGGTAACGATCAGGGGAATTGTAAACAGGGGCAATGAACAGGCCGCTCAGCATTCACAAAGTCCGTTTGCGATGTATGTTCACATTCCGGGTTTAAAGGTTGTTTGCCCGGCGTTTCCTTATGACGCAAAGGGGTTGCTGGTTTCCGCCGTCCGTGACGATAACCCGGTCTTGTATATTGACGACCGCTGGCTGTATACGCTTGAAGAAGAAGTGCCGGATGAAATGTTCGAAGTGCCTTTGGGGAAGGGGCGGGTGCGTAAGGAGGGTTCGGATGTAACAATAGTGGCTGTTTCCTATTTGGTCAGGGAGGCGATGGAGGCCGCTGATGTACTTTCATCCGAGGGAATCAGCGCGGAGGTCATCGACCCGAGGACGCTGAAACCGTTGGACATCGATCTTATTGTGAGTTCGGTAAAGAAAACCGGCAGACTGGTGGTGGCGGATCCCGACTGGCCTTGCTGCGGCTTTTCCGAACATGTGGCGGCCACGGTATCGAGAAGAGCGTTTGATATTTTGAAGTGCCCCGTCCAGTGCGTGACTTTGCCCGACGCGCCGGCGCCGTCAAGCACACTATTGGAAAGGGCATATTTCCCCGACTATGCTGATATCGTTAATGCAGTTAAGCTTACAGGCACGGATATAACAAAAAAGGCGTTACCCGGAACTAAAAATTAAATTCTCAGGATTAGAAAAAAGAAAAAAATTATTTTTTCAGACTGCTATAAACTACCTTCTGGAGTAGGTTTAAGCAGGAAAAACTTTTTTTCTGCCGAAATAACACAAGTGCAGATCTGGGCGGAGGTGTTAAACTTTGCCGACCGGAAGTAAGGCTTTACTCTTTAAAGCAACCCTCGTGCTGGTTGACCTCCTTGTTATCAATGTTGGGTATCTTCTGGCATACCTGATTCGTTACGGCTACCCTCTCCCGCCGGTAAACTCGGCTAACTTTGAGGCGTACCTTTTTGCCTGGCCGTGGCTGACCCTGTCTGCCCTCGGCTTGATG
>JAGUVT010000084.1 GCA_020062745.1 Deltaproteobacteria bacterium | reverse complement strand
TTGAAGAACATCTGAAGAACTATTGAAGAAAGATTGAAGAACATCTGAAGAAACTATGTATTTACCGTGATGTGGTGTTGAAGGATATGTTTCCCATTTAATCCATTCGGGCAGGGGGACACTCGGTGAATCAGCATTTTTAATCGTCTGGTGTTTGTGGAAATTTACAAGATAAAGATATGTTTTATTATTAACCCGGTAGCTTATTAGTTTATTACATTCGATTAACTCTTCTCTCCACGCGGTTAACAAGTCAATCGTTATATCGCTATCCACGGGCGACGGAAAAAGATTTATCTTGAATGCAAAAGGCGAATCCTCCAGGCAGCCGCTATCATCTGCAAGTTGTATCAACCCGACATAAAACATGCGTTTTTCTCTCGGCCACTGTAACAAGTCAGTGTCGTTCCAAAAACTTGCTTTTATTTGCCTGTTATGAAGTCTCATAATGACGTTATCCTCCATTTGGTATCTAAACCATTTCCCTCGGCGGTATTAGGATTTCGATATTTTGTGGCCGCCATAAGTGCAAATTGTTTTTGTATACAAAAACAAAGACAGCCAACCGGGGGGATTAACCCCCGGCGACCATCTCGTTTTTCTTTACTGCCGCAAGCTCACGCAACACACCGTTCAAATGCTGCTGCGAATACCCAGCGAATGAATCGACGCCGGCGAGCTGGTGTGCTTCATCTTCACTGAATCCCAACGCCTTCACGCTGCTCCAGAAAGCCCGGAAATTTACCTTGCCGTTGCCGTTCGCGGGAACATTGCGAAACTCCTGCGTCGCCACTTCCAACGCTTCCTCAGTATCCTCCGGCTCCTCGCCCGGCTCACGTACCGGTTGATACTCAGAAGCATCATGCATCACGTCATCGTCGTCAGGCTCAATCTCCACCCGGCCTGCGTCCTCCTCCTTCTTCTGCTGATTCATCTGAGCAAGCTTCGCTATCACATCTTCGACAAGTAACTGCTGTTCAGTTCGAGGTAAAGCCTTCGGGGAATATTTCTGATAAAACTCCTCCGGCGTCTCGTCGAAGTCAAGGCTCAAAACGTACACGGTCTTCTTAAACTGCGAACCGTCCTCCTTTACCACCGTGCCCTGATGGGGCCCGATGCGCAGTTTAAGGTTGATAAACGCCACCCGGCCCGCCAGGGTACGGATAACATCAAGCGAACTGTTGATGTTGACGATACTATTCCAGCTACTGGTCTTGATCTGCCAGACGCCGCCGCTTTTCAGCTTTGGCAGCCAAACATTCAAAACCCCCGTGGGCTGACAATCCTGGCACCACTGGCAATCCGGGTTACAGTCACGTTCGATAAGCTCCCCACGTTCCATCATCGTCCCCGTAACCCCGTCGCCCTTGCAGTGTAGGCCCGTTTGCCCGTACTTCTTCATGTATTGCGGGAAAATAATTTCCATATCGTTTGCTGGGAACATAATGTCCAGCTCAGTTGGTTGCTCACCATAGACAGCGGCAACCTCCGGCGGCACCACGAAATACGGCAGCGCCACGGGATAAGTAACCACTTCGCCTTTTTTATTCAATTTTGGTTTCCCAGTAGTCTTATCAATTGATTGCCGCAGTTCGCCGGTTTTAATCTTGCCCTTCCTGGGCAGCCGCCGGGCGTCCGAGTATCCTTTAATCGGCATCTATTCCACCTCCAATTTAGTAGCTATTGTGGCTTGGGGTATGTTTTCTACTTCAACAAAGTCCAGTGTTGCAACACTACCGTCCACCGCAATTTTTTCAAAAACTTTCTTATCCAGCGCAAGGGCTATTTTATCGTCACGCATCTTTTTCGTGACATCACGAAAAAGATAAGCGAAGTACTCACACCCCACCTTCACCGTCGTAGTGTGTACAATTAACACAAATTTTCCGTTTCATCACCGGCGGCAGGTGGATGTCGGTTGTTATTTGTTTCACCTCAGCACCCCCGCCAGCACCCAGGCCCAAATCATCACTCCAAACACCAGTGCCACAAACGCGCACCCCAGAGCTACCAGCGGCTTGCATTTGTACCACCGCCAGCGGCGCAATTTACGCTGGTCGGTAAACAGCTTTTCCAGAAAAGCCTCCTCCGCCTCACGCTCAACCATGCTGCGCCGGATTGCGGCATCAGTCAGCTTTGCCATCTTCAGACACCTCCTTTTCGAGCTGCAGCAGCATTTCTTCCAGTTTTTTATTCTGCGTTTCCCTTGCTGCGGCCTCTGCTGCGTCCCTTGCTGCGGCCCCTGCTGCTGCCCCTGCTGCTGCCCTTGCTGCGGCCCTTGCTGCGGCCCTTGCTGCGTCCCCTGCTGCGGCCCATGCTGCGTCCCCTGCTGCTGTCCTTGCTGCGGCCCTTGCTGCGTCCCCTGCTGCGTCC
>JAGUVT010000143.1 GCA_020062745.1 Deltaproteobacteria bacterium | reverse complement strand
ATGCTCCAAATTTAAAGAACTGAGCAGGGTGAGGACGGATACTTCGGAGTTTACCTATGATCCCCTGCTCCGTGCGCCGGTTTCTTTTGAGGAGAAATAATTATTAAGCCGGAGACGCAAATCCCCAAAAACAATTATTGCCCATAGTATATAAACTTTCTGGTCTGGTAAAAAGCCTGCCGGTTTTAGGTAAACTGGCAGGCTTATTTAATTAAATTAACAGTAATTAAAAATTAATCAAGAGTTACGAGGCCGGGATAATGCAGCAAGGTAATATAACATAATTTGTCAGACAGAAGGAGGAAAAACCACGTTATTAGCGAATTACTTTACCAATAGTGGATAAAATATTAGATAACTTTCCAGATTTTTTAAAAAACGAATTAACATTGAAGTGGAGGTTTGAGAAAATGGCAAAAACAGTGGGAATTGACCTGGGTACCACTAACTCAGTGGTGGCAGTGATGGAAGGGGGCAAGCCCACAGTTATTGTAAATGCCGAGGGATCACGCACAACCCCTTCCGTGGTGGCTTTTAAAAATGACGGGGAACGGCTGGTGGGCCAGATTGCCAGACGCCAGGCGGCCTTGAACCCGGAAAACACTCTTTATTCGGTCAAGCGTTTTATCGGCCGGCGTTATTCCGAGGTGGTTGATGAGCGCAAGCTGGTTCCTTATAAAGTAGCGGCCGGTTCCAACGATGCGGTCCGCTTCGAGGTCCAGGGCAAACAATACGCTCCCGAGGAAATTTCGGCCATGGTGCTGCGGAAGCTGGTGGACGACGCTTCCAAGTATCTGGGTGAGAAAGTTACCGATGCGGTAATCACCACTCCGGCCTATTTTAACGATGCCCAGCGCCAGGCCACCAAGGACGCCGGAAAAATTGCCGGCTTAAACGTACTGCGCATTATCAACGAACCGACGGCGGCCTCCCTGGCTTACGGCCTGGATAAAAAGACCAACGAAACCATTTTGGTTTTCGACTTGGGCGGCGGTACCTTTGACGTGTCCATCCTGGAAGTGGGGGACGGCGTTTTCGAGGTTAAGTCTACCAACGGGGACACCCACCTGGGCGGCGACAATTTCGACAAAGAGATAGTGGACTGGCTGGCCGATGAGTTTAAGAAAGATTACGGCATCGACCTGCGTAAAGACAAACAGGCCCTGCAGCGGCTTACCGAGGCGGCGGAAAAAGCCAAGACCGAGCTTTCCACCACTTTGGAGACGCAAATCAGCCTGCCTTTTATTACGGCTGACGCCGCCGGCCCGAAACACCTGGAGATGAAATTGACCAGGGCCAAGTTTGATGATCTGACTCATCACCTGGTGGAGCGGTGCCGGGGTCCGGTAAAAGCCGCCCTGACCGACGCTAAATTGACCGAGAGAGATATTGACGAGGTGATCCTGGTCGGCGGTTCCACCCGTATTCCGGCGGTGCAGAAACTGGTACGGGAGATGACCGGCGGCAAGGAGCCGCACCAGGGAGTCAATCCGGACGAGGTGGTGGCCGTCGGCGCCGCCATCCAGGCCGGGGTGCTGGCCGGGGAGGTCAAAGACGTAGTGCTGCTGGATGTCACCCCGCTCTCCCTGGGGGTGGAAACCCTCGGCGGGGTGATGACGAAGATCATTGAGCGCAATACCACCATTCCGGTGCGCCGCAGCCAGGTCTTTTCCACTGCCGAGGACAACCAGCCGGCTGTGGATATCCACGTGCTGCAGGGAGAGCGGGAGATGGCCAGGGACAACCGTTCCCTGGGACAATTCAAGCTGGAAGGGATTCCGCCGGCGCCGCGCGGCATACCGCAGATTGAGGTGACCTTTGATATTGACGCCAACGGTATCCTGAAGGTAGGCGCAAAGGATACGGCGACCGGCAAGGAGCAGACCATCACCATCACCGGTTCGACCAGCCTCGACCAGTCCGAAATCGAGCGCATGGTACGTGACGCCGATTCTCATGCCCAGGAAGACAAGCAGCGCCGGCAAGAAGTAGAGGCGCACAACGAAGCCGACAGCCTGGTCTACCAGGTGGACCGTCAGCTTAGAGAACTGGGCGACCGGGTGCCGGTGCACGAGAAGGCGAGGATTGAACAAATTCTTGCTGACTTAAAGACAGCCCTTAAAGAAAATGCGCCCATCGACCGGATTCGCTCACTGCACGGCGACCTGCAGCAAGCGGCTTATTCCTTGTCGCAGGCGGCTTATCAGCAAACTCAGGCCGGGCCGTCTCCCGGGGATGGGCCGCAGGGACCGGGGCCGGCCGGTTACGGCGGGGACGATGTGGTGGACGCCGAGTTCGAAGAGAGGAAATAACCCGGAAGGGGCGAATGGTATATGGAGACTATGGAGAACGGCAGGTCTCCTTCTTATAGCGGTGGGAATGATTTAGCGGAGAAAACGGAAAAATTGCAGGAATTGCTGGAAGAAGAGAAGAATCGCCATCTGCGTACCCTGGCCGATTTTGACAACTTTCGCAAGCGGGTCGAACGTGACGCTGCGGCACGCAGCGCGGAGGGCAAGAAGTCTCTGATCCTGGACTTGCTGCCCGTGCTGGATAACCTGCAGCGGGCGATTGACGGGGTATTAGAAGAACAGGTGCGTAACGGCTTGCGGATAGTTTCCCTGCAGTTTACCGACCTTTTGCAGAAGCATGGAGCCGTGCTTATCGAAACAATAGGAAAGCCTTTTAACCCGGAAGAGCATGAGGGAGTGGGCTTTGTTGAAAGCGGCAGCTACCCCGAGGGGCATGTGGCAGAGGAGTTGTCCAAAGGGTACCGGTTCGGAGACAGCCTGCTGCGGGCTGCCAGGGTGCGGGTGGCCAGGAGTCCGGGCAATGTTGGTAATGGAGAGACTGGATGAGTGTAACTTATCAGGATTATTATCAAGTTCTTGGCGTAGATCGCAAAGCCTCCGAAAAAGAGATAAAGGCTGCCTACCGGAAACTGGCCCGGAAGCACCATCCGGACTTGCATACGGGTAAACAAAAAAAAGAAGCCGAAGAAAAGTTCAAGCAGATAAACGAAGCTTACGAAGTCTTAAGCGACCCGGAAAAGCGGGCCAGGTACGACCGGCTGGGTGCCAACTGGCAGGCTGGTCAGGAGTTCCGGCCGCCGCCCGATATGGAAGGGGTTCATTTTTATACGGCCGGTGAAGGCGGCTTTAGCGACTTTTTTGAAACCCTTTTTGGCCGGAGCGGGCCTTTTGGCCGGGCCGCCGGTACGGCTTACCGCAGGGCCCCGGTGCGGGGGCGGGATATAGAGAGCGAACTGGAGATTTCTCTGGAAGAGGTCTACCGGGGCGGGGACAAGTCCATCCAGTTGTCTGCTCAGGAGATCTGTGCCGAATGCGGCGGCGACGGACGCAGTCGAAAAGGCTTCTGCCCCCGTTGCGGCGGTACTGGCGTAACTGCTGCCGCCAGGACCCTGGCCGTCAAAATTCCGCCGGGCATTCACGACGGCAGCCGTATTCGCTTAAAAGGTCAGGGGGGTGAAGGCCATGCCGGCGGAGAGCGGGGCGACCTTTACCTGAAGGTGAGCGTCCTTCCACACCCGGTATTTTCTTTGAAAGGGAGCGACCTGGAAACGGCAGTCACCCTTATGCCCGAGCAGGCTGTTTTGGGCGCCAAAGTTTCAGTGCCTACCCTGGACGGGCCGGTACTCGTGACGGTGCCGGCGGGTACTCATGCCGGCAGAAGGTTGCGCATCAGGGGAAAAGGCTTGCCTCATAAGGGCGGCGGCCGCGGCGATCAGTACGTGCGGGTGGTCATTGACGTTCCAGAACATCTGACAAAAGAAGAAAGGGATTTGTACCAGCGCCTTGCCGAGCTGAAGAAAGGTGGGGAGCAGGCCGGTGTCTAAAAAATATTATCTGCAAATTTATCACCACAGCCTTTCTACGGGAGAAGAGGCCGGCTGGGTGAATATCAACAGTCTTGAGTTTCACCCGGAAATTGTCCAGAGGTTGAGCGAATTGGGCCTTATGGAAATACGGGGGGAGCTGGTGCGGCTGGACGACGTGCAGAATGTCCACCGGATTCTCTCCTTGCGCCGGTGCCTGGGATTAAATCTTGCCGGAGCCGCTGTTGTGCTGGAACTGCTGAACCGGATTGAAAAACTGCAGGAGGAGAATGAGCGGCTGAAAAGGTTGTTTTAGTTCGTAAGGGATGGTTGTTTAATGGGAAGGTGGGTAAGATTAATCTGGTGAAAAGGGGTAACTAAGTGTGAATTTCAAGGCTCTGTATACCATAAATTACGGCATGTATATTGTGAGCGCGCAAAAAGACGGGCGCTTTAACGGTCAGGTTTCGAATACGGTGTTCCAGATATCATCCGAACCGCCTACCCTGGCGATAAGCGTTAACAAGCAGAACCTTTCCCATGAGTTTATCCGGGAAGGCGGATATTTTGTGGTGTCGGTCTTATCAAAGGATGCGCCGCTTTCTTTGATCGGCCAGTTTGGTTTTAAATCGGGCCGGGAAGCCGACAAGTTCGCCGGTATAAATTATAGCACCGGTCAGAGCGGTGTGCCGTATATACAGGATTATACTCTGGCCTACCTGGAAGCCAGGGTGACTAAAGAAGTGGATGTGGCGACCCACACCATTTTTATCGGGGAGGTAGTTAACGCCGAAGTATTGCAGGAAGGCACGCCGATGACTTATGCTTATTACCGTCTGGTCAAGGGAGGCGCCGTGCCGAAAACAGCGCCGACCTGCATAGAAGTGTTACAGGAGGGGACAAAAGTGGTCAAGGCGGCTCAGTACCGGTGCACCGTTTGCGGCTACCTTTACGACCCGGAAAAAGGCGACCCGGATAACGGTATAGGGCCGGGGACTCCTTTTGAGGACCTGCCGGATGACTGGACCTGTCCAGTCTGCGGCGCGGCCAAAGACGCGTTTGAAAAGGAAAACTAAAAGGCGGGTTAGGGAGGTTTTATGCCATGCGGGGAGATAAAAGGGCGGCAACCATTAAAATGGAGCTGCGACGTTTGAATGACAGGGAACTGGTTTACAGGGGCGATAAAATCCTGTTTGAGATGGACCGATTGAAAGAAAGATATTACGAAGTTAAAGAGGAACTGGAGCTTTTAACAAATCCGGCGCGAGTCAAGGAACGGGTTGGCGAGTTAAAGAGGCTGGTTACCGAGATCGAGGCGGAAATGGATTTAGCCAGGACAAGGGAAGAGTGCCATTACGAGGAGATGAAAAGCCGGGGCTTTGTATGCTCCTGCGGCCTGATGTTAAATCCGGTTGACGGTCCGAAAATGTGCCAGGACTGCGGCTATGTCGTACCGATAGGGCGAAAGTAAAAAATGTGAAAGCAAAAAAAGTATTGACATTTGGCGTGGAGACCTGTATTATGTATTTTGTATTTGAATAATAATGATAAAGTAACGATGAGCGGGAACAGTAAGCGCAACATGCAGGTTTAAGAGAGCCGCCGGTGGGTGCGAGGCGGTGCCGGCAGTGTGCCGAACTCTCCCGGGAGTTGCCGACCGAAATCGTCGGAGAGTAGGCTCGGACGGAAACTTCTACCGTTAAAAAGAAGGGGGTATCGGAAATCGCCCGGCGGTTTTCCCGTATCCTGCCGGAGAGAACGGCCGCTTAAGCTGGCTGTTAATTTGAGTGGTACCGCGGAGGATAGCCCTTCGTCTCATAATGAGGCGAAGGGGTTTTATATTTTTTAACAGCAAAAAAGGAGGAAATAAACATTGCGCAGGCTCTACGTTTTTGACACCACTTTGAGGGATGGGGAGCAGTCGCTCGGGATCACCTTGAATGTCCATGAAAAGCTGGAAATCAGCAGGCAACTGGTCAGGCTGGGCGTGGACATTATTGAAGCCGGTTTTCCGGCGTCGTCGCCGGGCGACTTTGAGTCGGTCAGACAAATTGCCGCAGAGATAAAAGGTGCGGTTGTCTGTGGCCTTTCCCGTGCCGTTGAGGAGGATGTGGATCGCTGCTGGGAAGCCATAAAAGTGGCCGAGCAGCCCCGCATTCATACCGGTATTGCTGTTTCTCCGGTGCATGTGGATAAGAAACTTCTGATGACCCCGGAACAGGTATTGGAAGCGGCGGTAGCAGCGGTAAAGCGCGCTAAGAAGCATGTTTCCGACGTGGAGTTTTACGCCGAGGACGCCTTCCGCAGCGACCGTCATTTTCTGGCCAGGGTGCTGGAAGAAACGATCAAGGCCGGCGCAACGGTGGTAAACATACCGGATACGGTGGGCTACGCCACACCGTGGGAGTACGGGGAGCTGATCGGCTGGGTAATGGAAAACGTAAAGGGTATCGAGCGGGTTATTGTCAGCATTCACTGTCACAATGACCTGGGCATGGCCACCGCCAACTCCCTGGCTGGCATAAAAGCCGGGGCGAGCCAGGTGGAGGGGACGATTAACGGCATTGGTGAAAGGGCCGGGAATACCTCTTTGGAAGAGGTGATTATGGCCATTTATACCCAGAAGGGCCGCTATGGGGTTCAGCCGTCCATCGACACCAGGGAGATAGCCGCCACCAGCAGGCTGGTTTCCCGGATCACCGGCGTTCCGGTGCCGGCCCATAAAGCAATAGTAGGAGCCAATGCTTTCATGCACGCCTCCGGCATCCATCAGGACGGAGTTTTAAAGGAGCGCACCACTTATGAAATAATCGATCCGGAAGTGGTCGGCATTCCGAAAAATAAAATTGTCTTGAGCGCCCGGTCGGGCCGCCACGCTCTCCGGCACCGGCTGGCCGAACTCGGCTATGAGCTTGAGGGCGAAGAACTGGGTATAGCATACGAAAGGTTTTTGCACCTGGCCGACCAGAAGCAGGAAGTTTACGATGAGGATTTGCACGCCCTGATGGGGGAGAAACCGGTTAACGGCTCCGGCCGCCTTGTCTTGAAGAATGTGGCGGTTGCTACCAGCGGCCAGTCGCAGGCGACGGCTACCGTGACCGTTGATCTGGACGGTACCGTAATCACTGATGCGGCCTGCGGCAACGGGCCGGTAGACGCAGTTTTCAAAGCCATAGAGCGATTGCTGGGGTGCAAGGTAACTCTTGAAGATTATTCCCTGCGGTCGGTGAGCAGGGGGAAGGAAGCTTTAGGTGACGCCACGGTGAAGGTGCGGGTCGGCGAGTCCGGGCTGATCATCGGCAGGGGGATCAGCACCGATGTAATTGAGGCCAGCGCCAGGGCGTATGCCAACGCGCTGGCAAAAGCGCGGGCCATACATTAGTCCGTGTTGTATTGCTTCGCCTTAAGGCTCGCAATGACACGGTAAAGGGTAGTTTTCAGGGTAGACAGCTTAACATAGTGTAAAATTGTTGTAGGATAAATAAAAACAAGAGACAACCTTTTTGGTAAAATGGTAAGTAACCAAACAAACCAAACCAGAAAGGGGCTGTCT
>JAGUVT010000142.1 GCA_020062745.1 Deltaproteobacteria bacterium | reverse complement strand
TAAAGCTGCAATACGGTTGATATTCTTTTGATTCCACAATCACTCCGGCCACACCCCGCTTAAGTTTTTTTTAGTTCGTCAAGTTCCTCAATTAACTGCTTTAAATCTTCCGCCGGCATTACCACCAGCCACGGCTTACGGTCCGCCCGGAGAGCCAGGAAGTCATTTCCCGCAAGCCATGCGTACAGTTGCTTAAACCCGTCCCGCCGGCACTTCACCTCACCCCGGCCTAAGTACGGCACATTCACCACGTCGCCGGTGAAGCTCCCCCCGGCGGCCCCGGAAAGCGGTACTCTCTCACCACCCATGAGTTTAATGAACTCTCGCTCCCCAAGAACGCCCTTCCTTCTAGGTGATTTCCCTCCCAAATTAACCACCTGCCTTTCAGCAACAAAACTTAAAAATATTCAACTTTCAAATTTTCGTCGCACATCCAAACATCTATCCGTTTTTCTATTTCTCTTTTTTCAGCTTCCGATAACAGCATCTGCGCTGTTTTCAGCTTGTGCCAGGTTTTAAAAACAGGCGATTCCACCAAGCGCAGAAAAGCTTTTTTCTTATTCTGCGCTTGGGAACGCTCCTCCCGGCTTTCGCCAACAGCGCCTGATTCCATATGCGTTATCCGGACGCCGGAAGAGGTTTTATTTTGCTTTTGACCGCCTGGCCCACCTGCGCGGAAAGTGTCCACGCGGAAGTCTTTTCTTGTTAGCGAGAAAAGCAGTTTTTTAGTCATTACAACCTTGCCTTTATTTGTTTTTTGTATACAAATACTCTGATTTTCGCTTTTAAGGGCATCGTTGTCGCCGCCGACAAACAACCCCTATTACCCTGGTGATTTTCTACGCTTGTACCACACTTTCTGTTCGTCTCCGTCGATTCTGGTGGGAGAGTTGACTTCCCATTCCCAGGTATGCTCCGGCACTGACCTGAATTCTTCCAACCCCTCCGCAAGCGCCATTGAATTCACCCGGGTCAGTTTTCTGCGCAAGTATTTATATTGCTCTGATTTACTCATCCGAGAAAGCGCTTCCCGGTTTTGTTTGCAAAACTCGTATACTTCCCACTTATTTCCCATTTCCACGCCCCCCTCAAAACGGAATTTCAGCCGCGTCTATGTTTTTGCTTTCATCCGGCCGGCGAATAAAGTCAAGCCACGGCACCAGAACCACACCCAATTCACCCGTTCCTCTGGCCTTCGCTATGTCTACGAAGACCATATCGTCTTTCGCTGCTATATCCTTGCGGTAATATCCTTCACGGTATAACAGCAAAATCGTGTCGGCTATCTCCTCCGCCTGCCCCGATGAGCGTAAATCAGCCAGCGTTGGACGTTTATCCTGCCGCATTTCGACGCCCCGGTTTAACTGCCACAGACACAACACCGGGATGTTATAGTTTAGCGCCACGTTTTTGATGCCGTTAGCAATTTGCGACATGGATTCGTATTCGCTTCTAGCCCCACCGTCAGCCATCATTCTGCCGGCGTGGTCGATAATCAGGTAATTGACGCCGCTTTTAACCTGTTCGAAGCGGACAACTTGCATCAGTTTGGACGGCGTAAGGCCGGGCGAATAATAACCTCTGACCTGCTTTAAAACACTTCGCAGATCAATCTCCGCCCGGCGGATTGCCCTCACGTCAAAATCCGTAAAGTTCGCCGTCCTGAATCGCTTCAAACTTACGTTCGATTGGTAAGACAGGCATCTTACCCACAAATCATTCACTGGCATCTCCAGACTCACATAAAGCGGCGTCCAGCCCTTCTTTGCCGCCGCCATTGCCGAGACCAGCGCAGCGGCAGTTTTACCGACGCTTGTCCGGGCTGCAAGAACACAGACTTCGCCGTTTTTTATGCCGCCGGTTGCTACATCAACCTCCGGGAACCCGAAACACACGGAACCTTCCAGCTCCTCGCCCCGTAGAAGCCGCTCTACATCGCCGACAGCATTCAGATTAACTGACGAGCTGTCAAACCGCTTAGAGAGCGCAGTCAGCACATGCGCCTCAATCTCGCCGTAGTCTTTCGAATCCGCCAGGCTATTCATCACATGATTCGCCATAAAGAACAGTCTGCGCCCGCAGGCCTTGTCCTTCAGCACATCAACGTAATGTTTGATATTTACAGGCAAACAGGCCTGCGAGCATACCGTAGCGACGTATGCCACACCGCCGCATTTATCGACCTTGCCGCCAAGCGCATTTACGAGCAGTATCATCTCCGGGGTCTTGCCTGAAGTAACCAGCTCCATAACCCCGTCCCAGATAACTTTGTGTTCATGCCGATAAAAATCGTCAGTTGTTAGCTCCATAACCTCCGGCAGCGTTTCCGGATATGTCACAACTGCACCGATAACAGCAACCTCAGCATCAACACTGGCGGGTACTTCTACCATCCCGGCTTGCCTGCCTTTCCGCAGCCCGCTTAACCGCCGCTTTTTCCTGCCTGGCCGCAAAGCGTGCCCTCTCATCCGGCGTGATGACAATCAACCGCGGCTCGTTCGCTTTCGTATAAGCCGCCTCCCTGATTTCAGCAATCGTCGGCGGGTATTTACTTGTCTTGATATGCTCCTCGGCGGCGTATAAAGCATGGTCATAGTTTATGTCGCCGAGCAGCCTCGCCCACAAGTCCAGTTTTTCCGGCAACGCCTCGAACTTCTCATAGGCGATTATAAACAGCCGGAAAAGCGATTTAACCTCGTCGTGCGTCATCACATCTCCTCCAGCAGTTTAAGTTTTTTGTTTAAGCTATCCGGCGACCTTGCATGTTCCTCGGGCTCGTTCAAGTAACTTTCAAACTTCGTACCGAACAGCGTTTGCGGCCTTAAAAACTTCGCCATTTGCGGATTATTAAGCCATTGCGCCGCTTTTTTGTTTATGACGCTGATAAAGTCATCCAGGCCATGGTTTTCTTTCAGGCGGGCGCTGATAAGCCTCCGTGTTGCTGTTGACGACGTACTGAAACTTGTGCCGCAGACACTGTTTAAGTGACTGATAATAGCCTTGGCCGGGTTTTCGCTGCTTTTCCGGCTTTTTTCGTCGTTTGAATTTTCATTCTGGGCGCTGTCGCCGTCGGGCTTGCCCGACAGTTTACTATGTATTTTTTTTGGTTCTGGTTCTGGTTCTGGTTCTGGTTCTGGTT
>JAGUVT010000039.1 GCA_020062745.1 Deltaproteobacteria bacterium | reverse complement strand
TAAGAAGATTAGGGTAAAATTTAAGGAGAGCCGTTTATTGCAAAAGACAGTTCTTTTTCTAATAGGCTTTTATCAAAAATATATTTCTCTTTTTAAAAAACCTTCCTGCCGTTTTTATCCGACGTGTTCGCAGTATGCCTGCCAGGCAGTTAAAAAGTACGGATTATTCAAAGGTCTAAAGGTTTCCCTGATTAGGATATTGAAGTGTCACCCATTTCACCCCGGTGGTTACGATCCTGTTTAGGTTTGGAGGCGAATGTTAATTGCCCCTTTTTGATGCACTTGTCAACGGGATGACTTTTTTATTGAACTGGCTGTATCAATTAACCGTAAAACTTGATGTGGCAAACTACGGAATAGCAATTATCTTACTGACTGTTTTAATTAAGATAGTACTCTATCCCTTGACAGCTAAACAAATGCATTCTATGATGACGATGCAGAAGCTGCAGCCAAAGGTAAAAGAAATCCAGGATAAATACAAGAAGAAGGATCCTAAAAAAATGCAGCAAGCAATCATGGAGTTATACAAGGAACATCAGGTTAACCCTATGTCCGGGTGTTTGCCTTTATTGGTTCAGATGCCAATACTCTTTGCTTTGTACAAATCGCTCTATAATTTTCCTTTTGTTAATCAAGCGCATGCCAGCTTCATTTGGGTACCAATCTTAAGCAAAGCCGATCCTTACTATCTTTTGCCTATTCTGGCAGGTATCACAACTTATCTGCAGTCGAAAATGACTACTTCGACTACCGACCCTACGCAGCGCATGATGTTGATTACCATGCCGCTCTTTATTGGCTGGATAGCAAGCACGCTGCCGGCGGGTTTGGCGCTTTACTGGGTGGCTTTTAACCTGGCTGGTATTGTTCAGCAGTTTTTTATTAACAGGCGTTTTGCAGTTATAGAGGAAGGGTTGGTGAAGAGTGAAGGCAATCGAAAAAACCGGTAGAACGGTCGAAGAGGCGGTTGAAATAGCTTTACAGGAAATGGGTGTGAGCATAGATGAAGTTGATGTCGTTGTACTGGATGAGCCTTCAAAAGGAATACTGGGATTTTTTGGAGGCAAGCCAGCGAAGGTAAAGGTTTCATTGAGGGAAGATAGTATTATGGAAAAGGCGCAGGGACTGATAAAAAACGTATTAGGAGCTATGCAACTGCCAGCGCAAGTAAATGTAAGAGAAAAGGACAAGGAGTTGGTGATGGAATTACAGGGGCGGGATTTGGGTATATTAATTGGGAGAAGAGGAGAAACACTGGACGCCTTGCAATATTTAATAAATCTTTCGGTAAACAGGAAAAGGGAGCAAAGGAAAAAAATCGTTATTGATATTGAGGGTTACCGGGAAAGAAGATGTGAGACGCTGCGGAAACTGGCGTCAAAATTGGCTGACAAGGCCCGACAGAATGGTCGGAGTGTAATTCTGGAACCGATGAATGCCCAGGAAAGGAGAATTATTCACACTGCTTTACAGGAAAGGAATGATATTTACACATTTAGTGAAGGAGAAGAACCCTATCGAAAAATTATAATTTCGCCTAAAAAGTAAGGATCGTCTTAAAACATACTTAAAAAGTTAAACCCAGCCATGGTGCTGGGTTTAAAAAACTTTTTTTGTATAGGAAATTATGCTATTAAGAATTTCTGTTTTCTTGTGATAAGGCAGAAATTCTCGATAATGTTTTAGTAAGGTGTGGAAAGATGTTTACTGACACTATTTCGGCAATCTCTACTCCAACGGGTGAAGGCGGCATAGGCATAGTGCGGATGAGCGGCTCTGATGCTGTTAATATAGCTCGGAAGATATTTCAACCCAAAAAGAAACGCGAATGGGCGGTGAGGACCGGGAACCGCTTGGTTTATGGCTATGTGTTTGATCCGGAAAGCGGCGTGATGATAGACGAGGTTTTACTTGGATACATGAAGGCACCGTACACTTATACCAGGGAAGATGTAGTCGAAATCAATTGCCATGGAGGGATTAGGCCGCTTAAGAAGGTTTTGGAATTGACGTTGGCAGCCGGGGCGAGGCTGGCCGAGCCGGGGGAGTTTTCTAAAAGGGCCTTCTTAAACGGGAGGCTTGATTTAGCTCAGGCAGAATCAATAATCGACCTGGTTCGATCCCGAACGGATGCAGGACTGTGTCTGGCTGTAAATCAATTAAGCGGAAGATTGTCCCGGGAAATAGCTTTGCTGCAACAGGAACTGCTGGGTTTGTTGGCCTTAATAGAAGCAAACATTGATTTTCCAGAAGAAGATATCGAAAAAACTTCCCGACAGGAACTGCTGGCTTCTTTTAGGGTTTTGCTGAAGAAAGTAGAAGATCTGATCCTGGGTGCGGAAACGGGGCGGGTTTACCGGGAGGGCCTGGGGGTTGCTATAATTGGGAAACCCAATGTTGGAAAATCATCCTTGCTGAATGCTCTTTTGAGGGAAAAAAGAGCGATTGTTACAGATATTCCCGGTACCACAAGGGATATTATCGAGGAGATGCTAAATATCCAGGGCATTCCTTTAAAAATAATGGATACAGCCGGCTTACGTCATACCGAGGATGTTGTGGAAAAGATTGGGGTAGAACAGACCGGGGAAGCGGTCGGCAGGGCGGATCTGGTTTTGTTGGTACTGGATGTAGCTACCGGAATAACTGATGAAGATTTGGAAGCTATGGAACTGATAAAAGAAAAGAAGGGCATTATCTTAATAAATAAAATTGACCTTAATGGTAAAAACGTCTCAGAGGATAAGCTAAGAGAGAAAACCGGCGGCAAACCAGTTCTTAGAATATCGGTAAAAGAAGGTACTGGCATGGAAGATTTAGAAAAAAGTATTGTTGAAATGGTCTTAGGGGGAAAAGTAATATCTTCTGATGCGGTACTGGTTACTAATGTTCGTCATAAGCAGGCTTTGGAGAAAGCGAAGAGGTTTTTGGGTGATGCAGTTGAAGGAATAATAAGGGGTGCGCCGGTTGACCTGGTTGCCATCGATCTGCGCAGTGCATGGGAGTCTTTTGGGGAGATTACTGGTTCCAGTGTAACGGAGGATTTGGTTAACCGTATATTTGCGGATTTTTGTGTCGGCAAATAAAGATGGGAGATTGTTGCTGCGGACTCTTGTTTAGCGGATTGAAAGATTAGAGGTGGGATGATGGAATACCTGGGTGGAGAATATGATGTGATCGTTATTGGAGCAGGCCATGCCGGTTGCGAGACTGGTCTGGCGGCAGCCAGAATGGGCTGCCGCACCCTGGTGTTAACTCTAAATATGGATAATGTGGCTTTAATGGCGTGTAACCCTGCTGTCGGCGGACCGGCTAAAGCGCAGCTTGTTAGAGAAGTGGATGCCCTGGGCGGTGAAATCGGTTTAAATACCGACCGTTCTTCTATGCAAATGCGGTTGTTGAACACCGGCAAGGGGCCGGCAGTACGTGCCTTGCGTGCTCAGACTGACAAAAGATGTTACCAGTCGGGCATGAAAAAAGTTTTAGAAAACCAGGCGGGTTTAGATTTGAAGCAGGCGGTGGTAGAAAGAATAATTGTTTTGGGAGATCAGGTGCGGGGAGTTATTACCAGCGGGGGTGCAAAATTTACGGCACGGGCCGTGGTAGTTACTGCCGGGACATACCTCAAGGGGCGAGTTATTATTGGCGAAGAGGTTTTTTCCGGGGGGCCTAACAGGCAATTTCCGGCTGAAGGGCTTTCTAAAAGCTTGAAAGAACTGGGTTTGTGCCTAAAGCGTTTTAAAACTGGTACCTCTCCCCGGATTAACCGGAATAGTATTGACTTCAGCCGGATGGTGGAGCAGCCTGGTGATGAAAAGCCGCTTAAACTCTCTTTTGTCTCGCCCGTTATCCGAAGAGAACAGGTATCGTGCTGGCTGACTTATACTACTGAGGCTACTCACCGAACCATCAAGGAAAACTTGCACCGGGCGCCTTTGTTTACGGGAACCATAAAAAGTGCCGGGCCACGCTACTGCCCGTCTATTGAAACCAAAATAGTACGCTTTGCCGATAAAGCAGCCCACCAGATTTTTATTGAACCGGAAGGGCGTGATACAGCCGAAATGTATGTTCAGGGATTGTCCACAAGCCTTCCCGAGGATGTCCAGTTAAGCATCCTGCGTACCGTTCCAGGATTAGAAAAGGCGGAAATGATGAGACCAGGCTATGCTATAGAGTATGATTATCTGACCCCTGATCAATTAAAGCAATCACTGGAAATCCGTACGGTTAAGGGTTTGTTCGCGGCCGGACAGATTAACGGCACTTCCGGATATGAAGAAGCAGCGGCTCAGGGTATTATGGCTGGTATTAATGCTGCGCTTTTGGCAAAAGAAAAAGAACCTTTTGTTTTAAGCCGTTCCGAAGCATATATCGGGGTTTTAATAGATGACTTGATTACCAAGGAAATAGATGAACCGTATCGTATGCTCACCTCCCGGGCAGAGTACCGCCTTCTGCTCAGGCAAGATAACGCCGACTTGAGGCTGACTGAAAAAGGGTACCGATTAGGAATAGTGTCTGCAGAAAGATACGAGGCTTATGAAAAAAAGAAGAGTTTTGTCGAAGAGGAGAGGGAAAGGCTAACCCGTACTGTTTTGCCGGTAACGGAGGAAACAAGAAAAATACTTGCGGGAGTCGGTATAAGTGACTTGCAACCGGGAACCACCTTGGCGGGCTTGCTGCGCAGGCCGGAAGTTCACTATAAAGACCTGCTGCCTTTGTTGGGGGAGGGTTCTGAGTTGCCCGAGGAGGTGCAAGAGCAGGTAGAAATACAGGTCAAATATGAAGGCTATATAAGAAAACAGGTGACACAGGTAGAAAGGTTTGAGCGCTTGGAGAGCCAGCGTCTGCCGGCAGATATTTGTTATGAGGAAATAAGGGGTCTTTCCGCAGAGGCCAGGGAGAAACTGGCCAGACTTCGCCCGCTTTCAGTTGGTCAGGCCGGGCGGGTAGCCGGCATAACACCAGCCGATATCTCAGTGCTTTTGATTTACCTGGAGAAAAGAAGACGAAAGGCTGCAGGAGGTGAATCAACTGGGGGTTCTGACCGGTATCCTGAAGGCAGGAGCGGATGAGATGGGAATTTATTTAACAGCGGAGCAGATGAAAAGCTTTCGACTTTATTTTGATCTTCTGAGAGAAGAAAACAAGCACTTAAACCTTACGACTGTAATTAAAGCGAAAGAGGTGGCCATAAAACATTTTTTGGATTCTTTGAGTTGTCTGAGGGCTGTGCCTTTTGAAGGTCGGATGAAAGTCCTGGATGTGGGTACGGGGGCGGGTTTTCCTGGTATACCGCTGAAAATATGCCGGCCGGAACTAATGGTTACTTTGCTGGAATCAATAGAGAAGAAGGCCGGGTTTTTGGGAAAGGTCATCCGCGAGTTGCACCTGGCGGGGGTGGAAGTAATACGGGCACGGGCGGAAGACTTTGGGGGAGGGAAGGGGCACAGGGAGGAGTTTGACCGGGTAGTGGCAAGGGCTGTGGCCAGGTTGAGCGTGCTGGCCGAATACTGTCTGCCGGCGGTAAAGGAGAGAGGTTTTTTTGTGGCCATGAAGGGGGCGGCACCGGAAGGAGAGATAGAGGAGGCCGGTAAAGCAATAATGGAGTTGGGCGGGGTCGTTAAAGAAGTTTTTCATTTAAACCTGCCTTTTACCGGGGAAGATCGTAACCTGGTACTGATCGAAAAAGTGAGACCGACACCTTTGAGATACCCGAGGAGGACGGGGATTCCTCTAAAAAGACCCTTATAGGGAATTGGTGTTTAGGCGAATAATTTAATATTTTATTGAGAATAATCGCGGGATAGCAGGAAATGGAAAGGTTGTTGTTGAATAATGTAAAACTAGCAAAGAAGAAATGGCTCAAGGAGTGAGCTTTGTGGGAAAGGTCATTGCCATTGCCAACCAAAAAGGGGGTGTGGCTAAGACCACCACCGCAGTTAACCTGGGGGCGTGGCTTTCTTTAATGGGGAAAAAAGTATTGTTGATCGACATAGACCCTCAGGGTAACGCGACGACCGGTGTGGGTGTGGAAAAAGGAAGGGTGGATAAGTGTATATACGATGTTTTAATTAACAAGGACTCTTTACAATCGGTTATTGTAAAAAGCGGGGTTGATGGTCTCGATTTGGTACCGGCAACGATGGAATTGGCTGGAGCAGAAATCGAACTGGTAGCTTCTGAGGAGAGGGAAGGGGTTTTGCGCAAAGCGCTTGCCGGTATTAAAAGCAGATATGACTTTGTAATCATTAACTGTCCACCGTCACTCGGCCTTTTGACCTTAAATGCTTTAGCAGCAGCCGACTCCGTTATTATCCCGATCCAGTGTGAGTATTATGCATTGGAAGGATTAGGACAGTTAATGAATACGTTTAAACTGGTCAGGAAGAACTTAAATGAGAAACTCGAACTAGAAGGGGTGCTGCTGACCATGTTTGATGGGCGAACCAATCTATCTATTCAAGTGGTTGATGAAGTAAAGAAATTTTTTAAGAACAAGGTGTATCGTACAATAATACCCAGGAACGTTCGCTTGAGTGAAGCGCCCAGCTACGGCAAGCCGGTAATGGTTTACGACAGGCGCTCGCGCGGAGCCGAGGTGTATCATGAATTGGCAAGGGAAGTGATGGGTGTTGAGTAAGCGCCGGGGGTTAGGGAAAGGACTTCAAGCATTGATTCCGGTGCTCCAGGAGGAGACTCTTGAAAAAGAGAAGATAAGAGAAATTTCAATTCAATTAATTCGCCCGAATCCGCGCCAGCCCCGGCAGGTTTTTGACGAAGAGAAGCTGGCTGAATTGGCCGGCTCGATCAAGGAACATGGCGTGGTTCAGCCAATTATGGTGAGGTCATTAGAAGACGGACAGTATGAACTGGTTGCTGGGGAAAGACGTTTAAGAGCCTGCCGGCATCTGGGCATGGAAACGATACCGGCGCTGGTAAGGGAGTATAATGAACAAGATGCGGTGGCAATTTCTTTAATTGAGAACATTCAAAGGCAGGATTTAAACCCCTTGGAAGAAGCCCTGGCCTACCAGCAATTAATTGAAAAGTTTGGTTTAAGCCAGGAAGAAGTATCCAGCCGGGTTAGCAAAAGCAGGTCTTTTGTGGCTAATACTATCAGGCTGCTAAACCTGCCGAAGGAAGTAAAGGAAATGGTGGTCGGCGGTATTTTATCGGCTGGTCATGCACGGGCGGTACTTGCTGTCCAGGATAGCCAAAAACAAATAGCTGTTGCCGGCAAAATAGCAGAACAACAACTGAGCGTACGGCAGACAGAAGAAATGATCAAGGAGATAACCAGAAAGAAAGGAACCAAAAAGAAAAAGGTTGTTAAGGAGAGATTTGTTTTAGAACTGGAGGAGAAGCTGAAAAATTTTTTGGAGGCAAAGGTAAAAGTAAGGGAGAATCGTGGCGGTGGGGGGAAGGTCGAGATCGGCTATCTTGATGTAGCAGACCTAAGAAGGATTCTGTCCATCATGTTGGGTAACAGGGCATGATGTTTCACGTGAAACAAGAAGATCTCTGGCAGCCTGCTGGGCTGCCGCGTATACTTCTTTTAAGGGAACCCCGTTTTTTTCTGCCAGGGATCGGCAGTCTTTATATTCTGGCGCTGCTTGAATTATTCTATTATTTAAGAGACCTGTTTTTATTTTCACCACACCATACCCCGTTGTTATTGCAAAAATATGCCGGGTGACTGTTATTCTTTTTTCTTCTCTCGTTCGAATGCCCAGGGTAGTGGTTT
Organism: Deltaproteobacteria bacterium; assembly: GCA_020062745.1. Classification (GTDB taxonomy): domain Bacteria; phylum Bacillota; class Desulfotomaculia; order Desulfotomaculales; family JAGUVT01; genus JAGUVT01. The sequence continues at coordinate 25,262 of JAGUVT010000039.1, read as the reverse complement.
CCTGGAAGATTATGTCTGCCAGCCTTTCATTGTCCCCTGTTCCCCCCAGGACGGTTAAAGTTGTAGCTGGCCGCCCACCCTTCATTATTATCGGGGTAATAAATGCATCCAGGGCGCCGGCCTTTAGAAGTCGGTCTATCAAGTAAGGGTAAAGTTCCGGATTCATATCATCAATATTTGTTTCCAGAACAGTTATTTTTTCAGGGGGCGTGTTGTCGGTGAAGGGCTCTTTTCCGGTTGTTGTGCCGATAATGAGCCGGAGCCCTTTGGAGAAAGAACCAGGGCTTTTTTCAATACCATAACCCACCTTCTCGATAGTCATGGCGGGGAAAGAACTATGTTTGAATGCTAAGGTTTTTATTATGGCTGCGCCGAGTTCGGTTATTAAAACTTCTTTTTGGTATGAGGAATTGGTTTCGGCCGGCACTTCCTTCAGCAGTTCCAGCGTGACAGGTGAAACAATTACCTTCTCAACAGCAAAAAAATTGAGGGCAGCAGACAATCCGATAACGGTAATAATGTATTTCTGGGTGTCTTTGCCAGAAAAACTGACTGTTTCCGAAGGAATGTTTTGGGCTCTGGCCTTGGCTTCAGCCAGATGCGTCAGGATGGAAACAGCACTGTCCCTTGCTTTTTTGGGCAAGTTGCTTTTGTTGATCAAGGTTAGGACGCCGTCTATGCTTTTTGCGGGTTGCTCCTCGAACAGTTGCAGGTCGAAATGGGTGGCATCAATTCCCAAAATTTTCTCCCGGCTAATCTTTATGGAATACCCGCCGAGCGGGGTTCCGAGCAGTGTTTTGCGTAAAATAGTTTCGTCAAAGCCGGCGTCAAGCAGGGCGCCCAGAAACGAATTGCCGCTAATGCCGGCAAAACAGTCAATATATAAGATCTTCAAGAATAATCACCTTTTTGGTCTGAAGGGGTTGTTTCCGGGGATATTATATCACGTTTCCAAAGAAAATAGTAGGAGATAGAATTCAGGAGTCGGAATGAGAACCGGTATGGTTTTCAAACCGTATATAATTTCTCTGTGATCTTTATTGCTTCTGAGTTAACGGAGGGGTGTTTCGATGGTTTTTAAGGATCGGACAGAAGCTGGGAAACGGCTGGCAGCAGAACTTTCCAGATGGGCTTTCCCGAATGGACTAGTGATAGCAGTTCCCAGAGGTGGAGTAGTGATTGGGGCAGAGGTGGCCCGGAGCTTGGGCTTAAAATTAGATTTGATTATTCCTCGCAAACTGGGAGCGCCGCACAATCCGGAACTTGCTTTGGGAGCAGTGACACAGGATGGCACCACAATACTTAATCGCGGGCTGTCTGGGTTTTTGCAATTGGAGGATAAGGAGTTACAATATGTAATCGAGCGGGAGATTAAAGAAATAAAACGGCGGATGATTCTCTACCGGGGCAGTGAAGATTATCCTGATTGTAAGGATAAACAGTTAATTATTACCGATGATGGTATTGCTACCGGCTATACAATGCTGGCGGCTCTTCGTTCTTTGAAAAAGTTTGAGCCAGAAGAAATCACCCTGGCTGTCCCGGTGGCTCCGCCCGATACACTTACCATGCTGCAGGGTGAAGTAAGTCGCGTGGTGTGCCTTTTGGTGCCAGAGAATTTTTATGCGGTTGGACAATTTTACCGAGATTTTGAGCAAACCAGTGATGATGAAGTGATTAATATCTTGAGAGAACTAAAAAGATAATCAAGACAGAGTAAACCCAGGGTCAATAGCCCTGGGCGGTTTGTTTTTGGTAGCCTGAAATGGCGGTAGATAGTCCTTCTGCAATAATATTGGCGATACGCATCACTAAATTGAGGCGGGTATTTTGCAATACTACATATTCCATAAACCCCCCCACGTTTACTGTGCCTGTAATGTGGATGTTTCCAACCGGGGGCAGCGCCTTGTTGACGCCGGCGCCGGGTTGGAGGGAGCCATTGCCCAGACTTATGCACCCAATGTTTTCCAGTTCTCCAAGACAGGCATCTATGGCAATAATAAATGGCTTATGGTAAAGATGCGAAACCTCCTTTAGTTTTTCCTGCAAATTGCTGGCATGAACGGGATGATCAAGAGTGCCATAAACAGTAAAAAAATGTTGCTTAATGTTAGAAATCTTTGTTCCTATCAGTGGTCCCAGACAGTCTCCAGTAGAACGGTCAGTGCCAATGCAAAGTAATATTTTTGGGGTTGTGCTTTTTACCCCGTGTTGTTCCAGGCGGAGCATAAAATCCCAGCTAAATTTTGCTACTGCCAGGGGATCGTCGGAGTGGATTTTAGTTTTTGACGGGGCGATAGAAGTCTCTACCTGATTGATCGCGGTCATAATTTTGGCCTCCCCAAAATAGAAACAATTAATATATTTATTCCCTTTTATAGTGATTCTTATTCTTATTTTTTTATTAGACGCCCATGCCGCGTTGCGGCACCGGCGTAAAGGATGAAAATGACACACTAAAGGGTAATTTTCAGGATAGAGCATTGCTTGACTGTTTTTGGACTGGAGGATAATGTGTTTGGGTAATGGTTACTGGCAGTTGGCTAAGGTGGTTACTGCTTATATTGGTGCGGTGATTGGCGCCGGTTTTGCTTCGGGACAAGAAATCTTGCAGTTTTTTTCTTTGTATGGCTGGAATGGTCTGTTAGGGGTGATAATTGCTGCCGGTTTATTTTCTTATCTCGGATCATTGGTTATGTTCTTGGCTGTGCAGATGAACACCTCAAGCTATCGCGAGCTCCTCTTCTATCTTATGGGCTTTCGGGCAGGAAGGATTATGGATATTTTTAACATGCTTATGCTGCTTGGCGGCCTTGGTGTTATGCTGGCCGGGAGCGGAGCAGTTTTTTCTGAGTTCCTCGGGTTGCCCTCTTTTTTTGGGGTGTGGTTGGTGGCTCTGTTGACGTGTATCGTAATCCTGGGCGGATTAAATGGAGTTTTAACTGTTAATGTTTTTTTAGTCCCATTAAAATTTTTGGTTATAGTGTTTGTTTCTATTATGGCTCTGGTTTATCAGGGTGGTTTCTCTTCTTTGCAGTCTGCGCAGTCTGCGCCTGCAACTGCAGGGGTGGCCGGTCACTGGCTCTGGGCCAGTATTCTTTATGTTTCTTATAATATGGTTGTCCCTGTTGCTGTTTTGTCATCCCTGGGTCGTACTGTGTCCTTAAGAATAGGGGTGACCGGAGGCGCTTTGGGAGGTCTGGGCCTTGGGCTGGCGGCAGCCTTAATTTTTTTAGTTAACCTTTCCTTCTATCCGGAGATAACAGGTTATCAGGTGCCTTTGCTTTTTGTAGCCGGCCGGCTTGGCAGTGTTTTTCAATGGGTGCTGGGCATGTTGATCTGGCTGGCTATCTTTACTACTGCCATTGCTGATGCCCACGGGTTTGCCAGCCGTCTGTCTCCCAATGGCGGGATACGCTACCGGTTGTTCGGCATCGGAGCCTGTCTTCTGGTTTTACCGCTGGCCAATTTTGGTTTTGCCAGGTTGGTACAGGTTTTCTACCCTTTTTTTGGTTATGCCGGTCTAATTTTGCTGGTATCCCTGCTTATAACGCCTTTGGTCAGATTTTCCCAAAAAAGATAGAGGAGTTTTTTGGACTGATGTATAATTCTTTAGGGTGAAAACAGAATACATAGAATTAGGAGACAGAATACAGTAGTCAGATTTTATACTTCTTCTGAATTCTGACTCCTGGCCCCTGAATTCCTTGGAGGTGTTTTTATGAACTGGCTTGATTGGACTATTCTGCTGGTAGTAGGTTTTTCAACGATGCAGGGACTGCGTTTTGGCCTTGTGGCCAGCCTGACCCGCCTTTTGGGAGTGGTAGTGGGACTGGTTGTGGCAGCTAATTATTACTGGACACTGTCCAGTTTTTTAAGTAACCGTCTGCATTTGGACGAAAGAATAGTGCCAGTGGTAAAAGAGGGGATTCAGAAGTGGTTGCCATCAAAGGATATTGGGCCGGCAGGAAGCATAACCAGCTTGACTGCTGTTCCTGTGATGCCGGGCGGTTCACCTGTAGCGGGCATAACTGATCTTGTCGTCCAAACGATAACCACCGGTTTTTTGGATGTGATCAGTTTTTTGGTGCTCTTCGTGGCGGTTACTTTTCTGGCTAATGCTGTTGGCCGTATGCTTACCGGGGTTGTTAATCTCAGTTTGTTGGGTCCGGTTAATAGTCTGGGAGGGCTGGTCTTCGGGCTTGTTAGAGGATTGGTTATAGTAGTTATTATTCTGGCTTTGCTGACACCTTTTCAGTTGCCGGTTTCGACGTCCGGGGAATATTTTTGGGCTACTAAAGCCCTCCAAGAATCGAGACTTGCGCCTTACCTCTTGCCTTTGGTGCCGGTTTTTAAATTACATTTGCCGGATATTGCGTCTGTTTTGGGGGAGTATCAGAAGAGTAACGGGAGGTAATTATTATACTTTGAAAGGATGCTAAGGCATAGAGGGGGAGGGGTTTTATGTCATCTTCTGGTCGAAAAACCCTGGAAGGCTTGTGTTATAACAGGAAAGTTGTTTGGGATTATGTGGATGAAGAAGAAAAGAACCGTATATGGGATTTTGCCAGCGAATATAAGAGTTTCCTCAACAAGGTCAAGACGGAGCGAGAAGCGGTAGAAGCAATTTAAAAACACATTACTACGGCGGGGTAAAAAAATATCAGTGGCTGGCAATTTCCCTGTCCCTGCATGGCACGGTAGTTAAAAATGATGGTGAAGCTATCCTGATATCAGATGTTACTGAAAAAACAAACACGGCCCGTCTGGGATGCGGCGTGGTTTTGACCAAGTATACCGGCAGTAAGGGCAAGTATGCTTCCAGTGATGCTCATGCTGAGTTTATAGGGCTAATCCGTCGCCTCTTTGCTGACATTTACATGGCGTATAAGGCATACAAAACGTTCCTGGAGTCAAAATAGCTAATAGCTGTCAGCAGTTAGCTTAAGGTGGCATCAGACGATCCCCCCTTTAATTTTTGGTGCTCTTCGTGGCTAAATTTGGGAGGCTTTGCTTTTGCTCAAGTACCAGGTTGGCGATACGGTAAAAATGCGCAAGCCGCACCCGTGTGGCGGCGAGTTATGGGAGATAATGCGCACCGGTGTGGATTTTCGGGTCAAATGTTTAAAATGTGGTCGAGTGATGATGCTTTCCCGGCTTAAATTTGAAAAGACGGTAAAAACAGTGGTAAAGCAGGAAAGGGGACTGTGAAACTATTGCCATTTAATATCTTGCGTGCTATAATCTAAAAGTCCACCCTGCTCTATATATTAGAGCCGATTTTAGTCCATAGGGGGAGGTGAAGTTTTGCGAAAGTATGAGTTGGTCTTTATTCTTCGTCCGGATATGGATGAAGAAAAAAGTGAGGAAGTTACCGGAAAGATAAAGGCCCTGATTGAAAGTAACGGGGGAGAAGTGGTCAAGTTTGACAAATGGGGCAAACGCCGGCTGGCCCATGAGATAAAGGACTTAAAAGAGGGTTATTATATTATTTTGCAGATGAATGCTGATGCTTCGGTAGTGCGCGAGGTGGATCGGGTTATGAAAATTACAGACGAGGTGTTGCGTCACCTGATTGTTCGACAGGACGGATAAGTAAAGCTAAGAGTACCGGGAGGCGGTAGGAAGATGCTGAACAGAGTGATTTTAATCGGACGATTAACCCGGGATATCGAACTGCGTTATACGCCAAATGGGACAGCAGTGGCCAGGTTTACTATAGCCGTGGATCGATCCTTTACCAACCGGCAGGGTGAACGAGAAACTGATTTTATTGATATTGTAGTGTGGCAGAAACTGGCGGAGACATGTGCCAATTATATTGGTAAGGGCCGGCTTGTAGCCGTGGACGGAAGGTTGCAAATTCGTTCTTATGATGATAGCCAGGGAGTTCGGAGGAAGGCTGCGGAGATAGTAGCAGATACGGTACGGTTCCTCGATCGTGCCAAAGAAGGCGCTGGCGATGGGACTTCACCGCACGATGCCGGTACTTCTGGGGGGAGCCCGGGTTTTGGCAGTGAAATTGACTTTAAAGACGACGATATTCCTTTTTAGGCAAGGCAGGAGGTTAGATTTTGAAGCGTGAAAAAGGACACAGGGGCAGGAAACGCATCTGTAGTTTTTGTGTAGATAAAATGGCAGATATTGACTACAAGGATGTGCCTCGTTTGAAAAAATATATCACTGAGAGAGGAAAAATTTTGCCCCGCCGCATTTCGGGTAATTGTGCCAGCCACCAGCGCATGTTGACTACAGCAATTAAAAGAGCCCGTATTATTGCTCTTATACCATTTACTGCCGAGTAGGAGGGGAACGAAGTAAGGGTTCCCCTTTATTTTTACGCTTGGCAGTGTATTTCTGTAAGAGAATACTTTTCAATTAAAGGAGAATAAAGAAAGATCTCATTATAAATAAGCGAAGTAATCTTGAAATGCTCTATTAGTTAAATGGGGGTTGCCCCGAATGTTACAAAGCAACCAGGAAGTAGATATTGCTAAAAACATTAAGATTATCGAATGGTTAAAAGCTGATCTCCTTACTTCTCTCGCGGCTCTTTTTAAAGCCACGCTGAAAGGGAGAGAGGAGGTTTTGTTGGATGCGCTTGCCAGCGTGATAATTACAAGCTATGTTTTGAGCAGGAGGCTGGGAATAAGTTTTTCCCGCTTGGATTTAAAAATAGAATCTAAATTGCGGCAGGGTATTGACGATAATCATGAAGTGGAGAAATGGCATAAAGACCTGTCCACCCTCTTAAATTACCTGGCAGATAAAAAGAGGTGATCTTTTTGCCGGCCGGTGAAAAAACCCGGGTTATAGCGGAAAGCACTTTTTTAACTGCCATGATGGTGTTTTTAGGAGTGGTTGGCCTTTCGTTCCCGCCCTTGTTTTTTATTGTCTTCTTGTTTATACCATTGCCGCTTATCATTTTTGTGCGACGGTATCATATAAAATATGGCTTGTTGGCACTTTTGATTGCTGATACGGTTATATTTGGACTGGCGCCGGAGCTGTCTTCTGCCTGGATTTTAATTATTTATTTTAATGGGTTGGGGCTCCTTTACGGGTTGCTCTTTAAGAACCATATACCGGCGGGAAGGAGTATTTTTATTGGCGCCTGTGGCGCGTCATTGCTGGTTCTTCTGGCGGTTTTTATTGTTTTCACGGCAACGGGCAGCAGTCTTTTTAATCTGGATCAAGAGACTCGTACCCTTATGCTGCAAAGTATGGAGGATTACCGACGGACTGGGGTGCTTAAAGGAACTTCGGCAGAAGTACAGGCGGAGTTGATCAATAAAACAGTTGGTATTATTGAACTATTTATACCTGGTCAGTTGGTTGTAGTTGTTATTGCATATGCCTGTATTACTTATTTATTGGCCCACCGGATTTTTGTCGGTTGGCATTACCAGGTGGCGCCTGTACCATCTTTTAGTAAAATGCGCTTTCCCTGGTATGCGGTGTGGGGGTTGATTGCCGGACTGAGCCTTGCCCTGTTGGGAGATTTGCTTTTTGTTTCATGGTTGAGTAAAACCGGTAAAAATTTGCTTTTTGTTCTTTTTCATGTTTTTCTTACCCTGGGCCTGTCCGTGGCAATTTATTATTATCGCCGGCTGAACCTGGCTGTATGGACCAAGTTCTTGCTTTTCTTTTTGGTTGTTTTTTATTTTCCGATGAGTATGGTGATTCTTTTTTTGTTGGGAGTGGTTGATACCCTGGTTAACTTGCGCAGTCTTTCAGAAGAAAAATAGGGGTGTTTTAAAGAATGAAAGTGGTCTTGTTACAGGACGTTTCCAGTCTGGGCAGAAAAGGTGATGTGGTCGAGGTGGCAGAAGGCTACGCGCGAAATTATCTTTTACCCCGGGGTCTGGTTGATGAGGCCTCTAAAGGCAAGATGAAAGAACTGGTAGAGCGAAAAAGAGCCGTAAAAAAGCAGAAGGAGAAACTGGAAGATGAAGCCAGGGAGTTGGCTTTAAAACTTAGCAATATCTCTGTACAAATAATGACTCTTGTTGGTGAGGGGGGCAAGCTTTTCGGCTCGGTTAACAGTAAAGATATTGTTGATGCCTTTCTTGAGCAGCATGGCGTCAGGATTGATAAAAAGAAGTTGGTATTGAAGGAACCGATTAAAAGACTGGGCGTTCACTTTGTGGCAGCCAGGCTCTATCCCGGTGTGCAGGTTGAACTGCAGGTGGAAGTGGTTGCCGGGCAAATGATCCAGAGGTGATTACCGTGTCTGAGAGAGTTCCTCCCCATAGTATAGATGCCGAACAGTCTGTGCTGGGAGCCATGCTTCTGGATCAGGAAGCTATCTATAAGGCCATTAAACAACTGCACCCGGAGGATTTTTACCGGGATGCGCACCGCATTGTTTTTGATACCATTGTCCGTTTAAATGAAGCTGGTGAGCCGGCAGACCTGGTTACCGTTACTGAACAACTGAGGCAGCAAGGCGAGTTGGAAAAAGCCGGCGGGGCAGCATATATTGCTTTGTTGGCAAGCGTGGTGCCTACTGCGGCCAATGTCGAATATTATGCCCGCATCGTGGAAGAAAAAGCGCTCCTGCGTATGCTGATCCAGCTTTCTACCAGGATTGCCGGCATGGCTTATGAAGGGACGGAAGAACCGGAAAAGCTGATGGCTGAGGCTGAGCGGCTAATCCTTGACCTGGGAAGCCGGCATGTGATTGGTGCTTTTAGCTCGATTAAGGAAATTCTGCTAGGCACTTTTGCTCACCTGGAGTTTCTTTATAACAACCGGGGTAAGATTACCGGGGTACCCACTTTTTTTGGCGATCTGGACAGGATATGTTGTGGTTTGCAGCCCAGCGACTTTATCATCCTGGCCGGCCGGCCCAGTATGGGTAAAACCAGCCTCGGTCTTTGCATTGCCTGTAATGCTGCCTTGAGGCATGAGGTGCCGGTGGCTATTTTTAGCCTGGAGATGTCCAGAGAGCAGTTGGTCCAACGTTTTCTTAGTGCCGAAGCCATGGTTGACCAGCATCGCCTGCGTACCGGCATGCTGGATGAGGCAGACTGGTTGAAGCTGCACGAGGCTGCCGAAAAGCTAATCAAGGCGCCGATTTTTATTGATGATCTGGCGGCTATTTCGGTGCGTCAGATGCGGGCCAAGGCCAAACAACTGCAAGCGGAGCGTGGTCTGGGCCTTTTGGTTATCGACTATATTCAACTGATGCAGGGCAGCCGGCGGGCGGAAAACCGTCAGCAGGAGATTGCCGAGATATCCCGTTCTTTAAAAGGGCTGGCTAAAGAATTGAATGTGCCGGTGCTGGCTCTGTCCCAACTCAGCCGGCTGGTTGAACAGCGCCAGGATAAGCACCCGATTATGTCTGACCTGCGGGAAAGCGGCAGCCTCGAGCAGGATGCGGATATTGTAATGTTTATTTACCGGGATGAGTATTATAACCCTGATACGGAAAAGAAAGGGATTGCCGAAGTTATTATAGCCAAGCACCGTAACGGGCCGGTAGGTAAGGTTGAACTGGGGTTTTTTAAGGAGTATACCAGGTTTGTTTCACTGGTTAAAAATGTTGATTAAGTCAAGCGGCGGGGGGTAGTTTGGTGGGCCAAAAGTATGATGTAATTGTAGTTGGAGCCGGGCCAGCCGGTATTTTTGCCGCCCTGGAACTGGTTAGGGGTAAGCCGGGCCTAAAAGTTTTAATTGTTGAGAAAGGGCAGGATATTGAAAAACGAGTCTGCTACTCCAGGGAAAAAAAAGCTGGCTGCTTCCATTGCAACCCGTGTTCGACTATTTGCGGCTGGGGTGGGGCCGGGGCCTTTAGTGATGGAAAACTCACTCTTTCCACTGAAATTGGCGGCAGCCTGGAGCAATATATCGGGGAGAAGCCGCTGGCTGTTTTGGTTGATTATGTTGACCGGATTTACCTGGAGTTTGGCGCTCCGGAACAGGTTTTCGGATTGGAAAACGAGGGGGAAATTCAAAAAATACAGAAGCAGGCGGTACTCTCTGAGTTAAAGCTGATTCCGGTTAGCATCCGGCATATGGGAACCGGCCGCTGTCAGGAAATTCTCAAACAGATGCGTGATTACCTGCTTTCGCAGGGAGTGGAGATACGAACTTCCTGTCGGGTGGAAGAGTTGGTTGTCGAAAACGATGTTGTCCAGGGAGTTAAAACTGCCGGCGGCCAGGATTTAGACGCTTCTTTTGTGGTGGTCACTCCTGGTCGGGAAGGAGCCGAGTGGCTGGAAAAGGAAGCCCGCCGTTTAAAACTGGATACTTCAATTAACCCGGTGGATATTGGAGTGCGAGTGGAGTTGCCGGTTGCGGTAATGGAACGCCTGACGGACGTTTTTTACGAGGCCAAGTTTGTCTATTATTCAAAAACGTTCAATGATAAGGTTCGTACGTTTTGCATGAATCCATACGGTGAAGTAGTGCTGGAGAATAACGACGGCCTGGTTACGGTAAACGGCCATACCCATGCTTATAAAAAAACCGAAAATACCAATTTTGCTGTACTGGTGAGCAAAACCTTTACCGAACCTTTTAAAGACCCGATTGCTTATGGTAAATATATTGCCAGCCTGGCTAACCTTCTTGGCGGGGGGGTAATTATTCAGACTCTGGGGGACCTTGTAGACGGTCATCGCTCAACCAGGGAAAAGCTGGCCAAATGCATGACCATACCTACTTTAACAGAAGCTACTCCCGGTGATTTGAGCCTGGTTTTACCCTACCGTCACCTGGTGGGGATTGTAGAGATGCTGGAAGCATTGGACAAAATCGCGCCCGGTGTGTTCTCGCGTTACACTTTGCTTTACGGTGTGGAGGTAAAGTTTTATTCTTCCCGGCTGGCCCTGTCGAGTGCCTTGGAAACCAAGGTTAAGAATCTTTTTGCGGCCGGGGATGGAGCCGGTATAACCAGGGGACTGGTTCAGGCTTCGGCATCCGGTGTGGTAGTTGCCCGGGCCGTATTAGATAGTCTGGGAGGTTTATAAATGGCTGCAGTTGTGCTGGTTGGCGCCCAGTGGGGCGATGAAGGAAAGGGAAAGGTTACAGATTTTCTGGCCGAAAAGGCCGACTTGGTGGTTCGCTACCAGGGCGGGAATAACGCCGGCCATACGGTGGTGGTAGGCGATCAGGAGTTCCGGCTGCACCTCATCCCGTCGGGTATCCTCTATCCCGGCAGGTTTTGCCTGCTTGGCAGCGGGGTGGTAATTGACCCGGAAGTGCTGATTGGCGAATTAGATTCTCTATCAAAACGCGATATAGATACTTCCGGTCTCCGGATCAGTCAGCGGGCTCATGTTATTTTCCCGTATCACCGTCGGCTGGATCAACTGGATGAAGAAAGAAAAGGGAACAGTAAAATCGGCACCACCTGCCGCGGTATCGGCCCGGCGTATATCGATAAATCCGCCCGGATTGGAATTAGAATGATTGATTTGATTGACCGGGAGGAGTTGGCGGTCAAGCTGGAACGAAACTTGCGAGAAAAAAACAGTATTCTTGAAAATATTTATGGGGAAAAAAAGATTGATTTTGAAGAAATGCTTGCTCTTTACAGCAGTTATGGGGAGAGGTTAGAGAGGTATGTAGCGGATACTTCGTTGATTATCAACGACGCTCTCAGCGCGGGTAAGAACGTGTTATTTGAAGGCGCCCAGGGGACCCTTCTGGATCTCGATCACGGTACTTATCCTTTTGTTGCTTCGTCTCATCCAACAGCCGGCGCTGCCTGCCTTGGGGCCGGTATCGGCCCGGCTAAAATCGGCCGGGTGATCGGGGTAACCAAAGCTTATTCTACCAGGGTTGGCGAAGGACCATATCCTACTGAACTGGCTGGCGAGCTATGCGAATGTATCCGCCGGCAGGGATGCGAGTATGGTACCACAACCGGCAGACCTCGCCGCTGCGGTTGGTTTGATGGCGTGGCGGTCCGCTATGCCGTGCGGATCAATGGGCTGGACTACCTGGCCGTAACCAAGCTGGATGTTTTGAGCGGGCTGGAGAAAATCATGCTTTGTACCGGGTACCGCTACCGCGGTGAGATAATTAATGAGTTCCCGGCCAGCCTGAAGGTTTTAAGCGAGTGTGAGCCCATTTATGAAGAACATCCGGGCTGGGCGGAGGATATTTCTACAGCCAGGTGTTTTGAGGACTTGCCTGTTAACGCTCGCCGTTATCTCGAGCGGATCAGTGCGGTAGCCGGAGCGCCGACAGCCCTCATCAGTGTGGGAAGCAAGCGCTCGCAGACCATAGTAATGACGGAACTGTTTTAGGAGTGCTTATGTCGGCCTTCGTTTATTTAAACGGCGATTACGTGCCGGCGGAAGACGCAAAAGTTTCGGTGTTCGACCACGGGTTCCTGTACGGCGACGGCGTGTTTGAAACCATGCGCGCTTATGTCGGCCGGGTTTTTATGCTTACCGAACACCTGGAGCGTTTGTACCGTTCGGCGGCGATTATTTCGCTTGTTATTCCTTATCGGATAGAGGAACTGGCGGCAGCAGTGGAAGGAACGATTCAGCGCAACAACCTGCCCGGTGCTTATATCCGGCTCAGTGTCTCCCGGGGCGCCGGCCCCCTGGGTATCGACCCGCTGAACTGTGCCGGGCCGACGGTGGTTTGTACGGCCCGTGCCCTTGCCGGCCACCCGGAGGTGCTTTACAGCCGGGGGGTTCAGGCTGTTACTGTATGTACCAGGCGGATACCGGTAGAGGCGCTGGATCCATCTGCCAAAACTTTTAACTTTTTAAACAACATCATGGCTAAAATCGAGGCAAATGCCGCCGGCGCATACGAAGGTATTATGCTTAACTCCAGCGGTCAGGTGGCGGAAGGGACGGTCAGCAACCTGTTTCTTTTGCGCCGGGGGGTACTGCTTACCCCGGCGCCGGAGGCAGGTATTTTGCCCGGAATTACCCGTAACACCGTACTTGAACTGGCCGGGGGAATGGGTATCAGGGCGGTTGAAACGCTTTTTGGCCCGGGCGAACTCTATGCCGCAGAAGAGATGTTTCTCACCAATTCTTCCTGGGAACTGCTTCCGGTAGTGACGGTGGACGGTTTTCCCGTCGGCAGCGGCCGGCCCGGCCCGGTTACCGGATTGCTTCTTGATGCTTACCGGAAACTGGTAGCCGAAAGCCTTGATTTAACAAATAAAAAATAATTGACTCCGGTTATTATCTTATAGTATCATATTGCATTGCAGGGTCTTAATGGGCCATTAGCTCAGTCGGTAGAGCACCTGACTTTTAATCAGGGTGTCGCTGGTTCGAGTCCAGCATGGCTCACCAGTTTCTTTGGCCCCATGGTCAAGCGGTCTAAGACACCGCCCTTTCACGGCGGTAACCCGGGTTCGAATCCCGGTGGGGTCACCATTAGTTTTTAATAAACCTTGTGTTTTCCAGACGGTGATGTTATAATACTTCTTAATTGATCTGCGGGTGTAGCTCAATGGTAGAGCATCAGCTTCCCAAGCTGAGGGTTGAGGGTTCGATCCCCTTCACCCGCTCCAGTATTTTTAGGAGGATGAACCTGCGCTAAAGCTTGAGCAACAAACTCAAGTTTTTCTTATTTAGGCGTTTTAATATTTAAGGAGATTGGCAATGATCAGCACAAGCCTCCTGCTTTTTCTCAACCGCTTTTTCCCTAAGCCGGTCCATCCTTTTAACCTTGCTGCTTCGGGAGGCAAGAGTTATGGGGAGTGGCAGTATGAAAAAGGGGCAGAAACCCTTGCCTATTTTGTCAGGGTGCAGTCGATGGAAGAGATTTTGCAGGGTCGAGATATCCTGGACGTCGGGTGTGGCGCTGGCGGCAAAGCTCTTTTTTACGCCAAAGCCGGCGCTAGGAGAGTTGTGGGGATTGACACGGTGCCCTCCTACGCCCGTGAGGCCAACATCCTGGCAGAAAAGCTGGGCCTTTCAGATAAAGCGGTGTTTCTTACCGCAGACGCTGTAAACACCCCCTTTCGTGACAGGAGTTTTGACCGAATAATTGCCAATGATTTCATAGAGCATATAGCCGGACCCAAGGCGTGGCTCAGGGAGGCCTGCCGGATTCTTCGACCCGGGGGCAGGTTGTACGTTAACTTTCCACCTTACTGGCACCCTTTTGGTGCTCACCTGACCGATGTGATTGGAATCCCTTGGGTGCACTGTTTCTGCAGCGAGAAAACATTAGTGGAGGCTTATCGGCACCTGGTTGCCGGTTCTCCGGATGCCGGACACAGATTGTCTTTAAAAATTGGGCGAAACGATCAAAATGCGGAATGCTTCACGTACATCAATAAAATGACGATTAAGCGTTTTAAGAGTATCGCCAAAAACGCGCCCTTACAACTCAAACACTTTTTCACGGTGCCATTGAGAGAAGTGTTGAGTCCTTTATCCCACCTGCTCCCAGAATATTTCACCCGGATGGTAGTAGCGATTTGGGAAAGCCCCCTGGACGAAGAGCAAAATGCCAGTTAAGCAACGATTGTTATCAAACGATCAGCAAGCAAAGTCTTAAGTATTCTTTTTTGTTGAATAGGAAACTATGCTGTGCGGACAAGAAAAGCGTTTCCTTGTTCTAGCAAAAAGGCGGTAAAACGCTTTTCTTGTTGCGCCGTCTTTTTTAATCTTTTATAATGGGCTAAAGGGGGTAGGTGTTCATGGGTAAACATATCAAAACGGTTAACACCAAGCGGTTGTCTGTCGGTACCAAGGGAGAGGGGTGCGGCGAGTGCCAGACTTCCTGCCAGTCCGCCTGTAAAACTTCCATAACGGTAGGCAACCAGTCCTGCGCTAAGAAATGATTCACCGGTTTATCTTTGACGGGGTAAAAATTGTGCTGGATGTGCACAGCGGTGCCGTCCATGAGGTGGACGACCTGGCCTGGGCATTGATTGAGGATTACCCTCGCCTGAAACTGCCCGAACTGGTGGCGAAATATGAAGGCCGTTATGATTCCGGGGAAATAGCGGATGCCCTGGCGGAAATTGAGCGCCTGATGCAAGAAGGGCTGCTTTACAGCCCGGACCCTTACCCGGAAGGCTATAACCGTACCGGCGAGAGCGTGCTCAAGGCCCTCTGTCTGCACCTGGCCCATAAGTGCAACTTGCGTTGCCGCTATTGTTTTGCCGGCCAAGGCCGGTTCGGGGGGGAAGATGAACTGATGCCGGCGTCTGTTGGGCGTGCCGCTGTTGATTTTTTAATTGCCGGTTCCGGGCGCCGACGGCGGTTGGAGATAGATTTTTTCGGCGGTGAGCCGCTGTTGAATTTTCCGGTACTCAACGAAATAGTGGACTACGGGCGCAGTCAGGGGGAACGGGCGGGGAAAAACCTCCGGTTTACCCTTACCACTAACGCCCTCCTGCTGACGGAGGAAGTGGCTGATTACCTGGAGCAAAACGGTATCAGCGTGATCTTAAGCATCGACGGGCGCCCGGCGGTGCACAACGCCATGCGCTCCAACTCCTACACGGCGGTGCTGGACAGCATCCGCCGTTTTCTGGCCGGGCGGAAAGGATATGATTATTACCTGCGCGGCACTTTTACCAGGCACAACCTGGACTTCAGCGCCGACGTCTCGCATCTGGCTGATTTGGGTTTTGAGCGGCTTTCCGTGGAACCAGTGGTGGCGTCCGAAGAGGATGATTTTGCCTTGCAACTGAAAGACATTCCGGTTGTTTTAGACGAATATGAACGGTTAACCCGGGAATTGTTACAGCGTGCCCGCAACGGGCGGCCGGTTGACTTTTACCACTTTAAGGTTGATTTATCGGGCGGGCCATGTCTGGCCAGGCGGTTGTCCGGTTGCGGAGCCGGGCATGAATATCTGGCTGTTGCTCCTGACGGTGCTCTTTATCCCTGTCATCAGTTTGTTGGGAGAAAAGATTACCGGATGGGTGATGTTACCAGCGGGGATTTTAACCGGGAACTGATGGGATTGTTTCGCCGGGCGCACCTCTATAACAAAGAGCAGTGCCCCGGGTGCTGGGCAAAGTTTTACTGCAGCGGAGGCTGTCATGCTAATGCACAAGCCTTTAACGGCACTATATTCCAGCCGTACGAATTGGGCTGTGTATTGACCCGTAAAAGACTTGAGTGTGCGCTTTATCTGAAGGTGCAGGAGGCGGTGCCGGCTGTATGACTGCTTAGGAACTAAATAAAGCCAAAAACGGTTAAATATGATGATTATAGCCTCCACGGGCTATTTTTTTATTGCCTAATCCGGTTTACGAGGTTGCACGTGTTGTGCTATAATACGTCACGTGATAGAAGGGAAGGAGTTGACCGGTCTGCCGACACAAGACAGGGGAAAACAGCGGGTTGTGGGGATAATTGCATTTATAGTTTTTCTGGTTTTAGCCCCGGCAATATGTCTGATAGCTGATGGCAACAGCCGGACCGTTTTGCTTGAAGAAAGACTATCTGATTCCGGGATAAAAGGTGTTGCGGTAATAGTAGATGGTGAGGAAAAACTGGTCTTAAAAAGCCGGGCAGAAGCGGAAAACCTTATAACGTGGCTAAAAACTGTTTATCCTGCTGAACCGGATGCAGTGGTCGGTTTTAAGGAAACTGTTGAGTTGACTGAGGTAATAATCAGTGGACGGGAAGCAGTTGATTTCGATACGGCTAAAAGTTTAATCCAGCCGCTTGTTACGGTTACATTTTCTTTCAGAGTCGCCGTCCGTGAGGAAGTTCCTTTCCTGGTAGAGGTCAGGAAGGATAGCCAATTGCCCCGGGGCGAGCAGAAAGTCGTTCGAAAGGGGGCTCCCGGAGAGAAAATAGTAACTTATCAGGTGACTGGAGAAAATGGCCTGGAAACCGGGCGGGTGGCAGTGGCGGAGGAAATGGTGCAGGAGGTTGTACCGGCAGTTGTTACCAGGGGTTCACAGGTAATGCTGGCGTCTCGGGGAAGCGTTGTCCGTCTGTACCAGCCGGTACCGGGCGGCGTTATATCTCCTTACGGTTGGCGTGATGGGAGAATGCATGAAGGAGTCGACCTGGCTGCCGGGGTAGGGAGCCCGGTAGTTGCTGCTGCTGGCGGCACGGTAACAAATACCGGATGGGAAGACGGCTACGGCAAGATAGTAGAAATCAGCCACGGCGGCGGCCTGGTGACCAGGTATGCCCACCTGTCATCAATTAAGGTTAGTGTTGGGCAGGCGGTGTCCGAAAGAGAGTTAATCGGCCTGGCCGGCGCTACCGGTAATGCCAGCGGTCCCCACCTGCATTTTGAGGTAATCGTCAACGGCCGGCAGCGTAATCCCGCCGGGTATATATTTTAAGGAGTGGGCTTAATAAAGTGGCTATCCGGAAGACCAGGGCAAAGAAATTACAAAAAACGATTTTTATAGTGATTACGGTTTTGCTTTCTATCGGTCTGGTAATCCCTTTGTTGGGTATTTTTAGCAACCAGGGTCAGGTTCCGAATGGGATAACTGATAATGATGCGGACAAGAAGACCCCGCAAGAGAAAATGGCCGAACTGGAAGGAAAGAAGAAGGAAAGCCCGGGTGATACAAAAATTTTGTTGAAACTGGCAGAAGCTTATCTTTCCGCCGGGAAAGTTGATCAGGCGATAAAAGAGTATGAGCAGGTACTGGCCCTGGAGCCGGAGAATGTCCAGGTGCGCTTGAGTTTAGCCAATATTTATTACTTAATTGATAAATATGACCTTGCTGCCGGACAATTGGAGGAATTGTTAAAGCAGAATCCGCAAGATAAGAATGCCCGTTACCTTTACGGACTGGTTCTGGCCGAGGGTAAAGGCGACTATGCAGGTGGCATCCGGGAGATGGAGAAATTTATTGAACTGGCGCCAGCCGGCCCCGGAGTGGAAAATGCAAAGCAAAAAATTAGTGAGTGGAGAGCAAAAATTAAAGAGTAGGAAACAAGAAATATTGAGCGGTTTTGTTCTGTTCCTGCTGGCATTGGTTCCCCTTTTTCTTTTTATGCTGAAAACTTCCGGTGTCGCCAGGGCGTGCGGCTACAGGGTAGTGCGGGAGGTTTTTAAAACATACGTGCTGATGAGCGCCTGGAGATTGGACAGTGTTGCCGGTGAGCATTTTTATGTTAGGTTTCCTTCGGGAAAGCGTTCTGAGGCCGAACTGGTCCTGAAAACAGCAGAACGTTTTTATCATCCGGTGACCGGCGATCTCAATTTTTATCCCTCCTTCAAAATTCCCATCGTCCTTTATTCCAACAAGGAAGATCTAAACAGGAGCCTGGGCTGGGGATCTGGTGAAAGCGCGGTGGGTATCTACTGGGCCGGGGTAATCAAGGTATTATCTCCGGGAGCCTGGATTTCTGCCCCGGATGACGATCTGCGAAAGGAAATTTTTGTGACCAACGGGCCGGTTGCTCACGAACTGGCGCATCTGGCGGTGGACTACCTGAGCGGAGGCAATTATCCCCGCTGGTTTACGGAAGGGGTGGCCCAGTATGAAGAGTTTAAGTATACCGGCTTCCGGTTTAAGGGGGGGAACTTGCGCCGCTCCCTCTATTCGTTTGCCCGAATGAGCCGTGATTTTGATCTCCTGCCCGACCAGTCGCTGGCATACCAGGAGTCCTTTGCCGTGGTTTGTTATATTGTGGCAGTTTATGGAGAGGATTCCCTGCGGGCAATAGTAGAAAACCTGGGAAAGGGAATGGAAATGGGTCAGGCTGTAAAAGATGTTACGGGTTTGGATTTTGAGACATTTGAGTGGGAATGGCGTAAATGGTTGGAAAAGAACATAGAATTATTTAGTTGATTAGGCAATAATCTAAAATATTAAGCGTTATAAAAAAACATGCTGTTTGCAAAACGGGCAGGAAAAAGGTCCTTCGACCACGAATAAAAATTTAAGAATTTGTCGGATTAAGGCGGTACGGTAATGAAGCGGTTTTTTATTAAGGGTGGTAAAAGGCTGCAGGGGCGGGTAAGAATAAACGGGGCGAAAAACGCGTCGCTGGCCATACTTTGTGCGACTGTACTTGCTCAGAATGAAGTTATCCTGGAAAATGTTCCGATGATTAGCGACGTGTTGTCAATGGTTGAAATTATCAACAGACTTGGGTGCGAAACGGTGTGGGAGGACGTGGATGTTTTGCGTGTTTCTCCTCCGTTGCAAGTTGATGATATGGTGCCCCATCGCTTCTTTAAAAAACTGCGGGCTTCGAATCTGCTCCTGGGTCCGCTTCTGGCGAGGTTTGGCCGGGCTCACATTGCTCTGCCGGGTGGCTGTAATATCGGCGTGCGGCCGATGGATCTTCATTTTAAGGGGCTAACCGGTTTGGGAGCGAAAGTTTCTCTTGAGCACGGCTATATTCGGGCGGACAGCGGGCGGTTGCATGGCGCCCAGGTTTACCTTGATTTCCCCAGCGTCGGCGCTACCGAGAATATTATGATGGCTGCCTGCCTGGCCGAGGGACAGACTGTGGTTGAAAATGCGGCCAAGGAGCCGGAAGTTGTGGACCTGGCAAACTTTTTAAACAACATGGGAGCGAAAGTGCGGGGGGCTGGAACTGATGTGGTTAAGATTGAAGGGGTCTCATTTCTACCAGGAGGAGTTCGCTATTCAGTTATTCCCGACCGGATTGAGGCCGGGACTTTTATGGTGGCTGCTGCTGCTACTGGAGGAGATGTACTGTTGGAAAATGTTATCCCCTTGCATTTGGAGCCCTTGCGGGCGAAATTACGAGAGGCAAATGTGGAGGTGGAGGAAGAAGGGGATACCTTGCGGGTGCGGGTAACCCGGCCCTTATGTTCAATAGATATAAAAACCATGCCCTATCCAGGTTTTCCTACCGATATGCAGTCGCAGATGATGGTACTGCTTTCAATTATACCTGGCACCAGTATAATTGTGGAAAATATTTTTGAAAACCGTTTTATGGTGGTAAACGAGCTTAAAAGAATGGGCGCCCGGGTTAAGGTGGAAGGGCGGATGGCTGTTATTGAAGGTGTGCCGGGATTGCAGGGTACCAGGGTGAAAACTTCCGACCTGCGGGCCGGGGCGGCTCTGATTGTAGCCGGCCTGGTGGCTGACGGGGAGACAGTGATCTGCAATGCGCATTACATCGACCGGGGTTATTACCGTCTGGAGGAAAGGCTGAGAGAGCTTGGCGCGGATATTCGAAGTGTTTGAGTTGAGTCGAAAATAGTTATGATTCCCGTGATACTTGCTTTTTGTAAAAATTTTTTTATTGACAACCTCTTTGTGTTTTTATATATTTATTAAAAGTGAATTAATTAACTAATTCTTAATGTTTTCAAATAGTTATCAAGAATAATAAGTTTTTTATTTTTTGAAAAGAGGTGAAGTTGAACTATTAAAAAGAGTGAGTTTCTTGGGTATTAACCTTGCGTTTAGCAAAAGGGGGAGGATTGATTAAATGGCTTTAGATCCTAAGCGGCCGCAGAAAGAAATAAAGTACGAAGAAATGCGCATTTACTCCGATGAAGAATTGCGTAACTACACAGAAGAAGAACTGAAGAATTTCAAAATCAAGCACGACATTCCTGATTTAGATGAACTGGAAAAAGGTCCGTGGCCCAGCTTTGTGGCCGACGCCAAGCGGGAAGCCCTGCACAGAAGGAAACTTGCTCCCGACCGGATGTTGATTGAGCGGGATGTAGTCGAGGATATGCTCGGCCAGCTTCAACTATCCTTTGACGAAGGGGAAACCCATTGGAAGCACGGCGGCATCGTTGGGGTTTTCGGTTACGGCGGGGGCGTCATCGGCAGATATTCCGACGTTCCGGAGAAGTACCCTTCCATTGCTCATTTCCATACCATCCGGGTCAATCAAACCGGTGGTAAATTTTATGATACAAACTTCTTGAAGTCCCTGTGCGACCTCTGGGAATACCGGGGAAGCGGCCTTTTAAACATGCACGGCTCCACCGGGGATATAATTTTCCTGGGGACTTTCACCGAACAACTGGAACCGATATTTTTTGAGTTGACTCACGAACTGGATCAGGATCTTGGGGGTTCCGGCTCGAACCTGCGCACGCCTTCCGAGTGCATGGGCAAGTCCCGTTGTGAGTGGGCCTGTATCGATACCATGGATATGTCCTACGAGTTGACGAATTACTATCAGGACGAGCTGCACCGGCCGGCCTTCCCTTATAAGTTCAAGTTCAAGTTTGACGGTTGCCCGAACGGCTGTGTGGCTTCCATTGCCCGGGCCGACATGTCCTTTATCGGAACCTGGCGGGACGATATCCGGGTTGACCAGGAGGCGGTCAAGGCTTATATCGGGGGTGAAATAATACCCAACGGCGGTGCCCACAAGGGAAGAGACTGGGGCAAGTTCGACATCCAAAAAGAAGTAATCGAACTCTGCCCCACGCAATGCATGTGGATGGAAGGCGGCAAGCTGCAGATCGATAACAAGGAATGTACCCGGTGCATGCACTGTCTCAGCGTTATGCCGAGGGCCCTGCGGCCGGGAACAGATACCGGCGTCAGTATCCTTTGCGGCGCCAAGGCGCCCATTCTGGAAGGTGCGCAGATGTCGACACTGATTGTTCCTTTTATGAAAGCGGAACCGCCTTATGATAATATTAAAGAATTCATTGAAAAGGTTTGGGAATGGTGGATGGAGGAAGGCAAGAACCGCGAGCGTCTGGGAGAGCTTATCCAGCGCTACAGCCTGCAGAAGTTCCTGGAAGTAATCGGACTGCCGCCTGCTCCGCAGATGGTCAAGGCGCCTCGCTCCAACCCGTACATCTTCTGGAAGGAAGAAGATGTGCCGGGCGGATGGACCCGGGATATCAAAGAATATCGGGCAAGGCATAAGAGATAGGAGGTTTTTAAATCATGGCATTATCTACAGAAAAACTTGGCAGGTATAACCCGGAAAAGCCGATGGAAAACCGGCTGACGGACCTCGGCCCGCGTCACTTCTGGCAGTATTTACCTCCTGTCATCCAGAAGAATTACGGCAAGTGGGCCTATCATGATATACTGGAACCCGGTATTTTAGTACACGTTTCCGAAACGGGAGACAAAGTATTTACCGTGAGATGCGGCGGACCCCGGTTTATGACGGTTGAACACGTGCGGGAAATTTGTGAAATTGCCGACAAACATTGTAACGGCTATGTCCGCTTTACCACCCGCAACAACATCGAATTCATGGTCGACAGTTATGACAAGGTGGAGCCGTTGAAAAACGATCTCTTAAGCCGGAAGCATGTTTCCGGCAGTTACAAGTTCCCCATCGGGGGGACCGGCGCGGGTATCACCAATATCGTTCATACCCAGGGTTACATCCACTGTCATACTCCGGCCACCGACGCGTCTTCGATGGTCAAGGCGGTTATGGATGAGCTTTTCGAGTATTTTACCAGCATGACCCTCCCGGCCCAGGTGAGGATTTCCATGGCCTGCTGTTTGAATATGTGCGGCGCCGTGCATTGTTCGGACATCGCCCTCCTGGGTTATCACCGGAAACCTCCCATTGTGGACGATGAGGTTATCGAATCTGTATGTGAGATACCCCTGGCCATTGCCGCCTGCCCCGTGGGCGCAATTTCACCGGCAAAAACCGAAAGCGGAAAGAAAACGGTAAAGATCAAGAACGACCGCTGTATGTTCTGCGGCAATTGCTATACCATGTGCATGGCCCTACCGCTTTCCGACAAGGAAGGGGATGGTGTGACGATTCTGGCCGGCGGGAAGATCTCCAACCGGATCAGCGAACCCAAGTTCTCCAAGGTGGTTGTTCCCTGCCTGCCGAATAATTTCCCCCGGTTTCCGGAGGTGGTGGAAACCGTCAAGAAAATCGTTGAGGTCTACGCTGCGGACGCCAGGAAGTACGAGCGGGTCGGGGACTGGGCCGAGCGGATCGGCTGGGAAAAATTCTTTGAGAAGTGCGGGCTGCCTTTTACCGAGCACCTCATTGATGATTACCGTCTGGCATATGACACCTACCGGACCAGCACACAGTTTAAATTTACGGAAGCAGCATGGGAAGTTTCGAGGGCGGCGGGAGGTATTGACTAAATTTACCGGATATAAAGGAGATTGTTATGGAAGATATTAAAAAAGCAATCCTCGAGTTTGCCTCGGATAGTAAGAAATCAAAGTTTTACTTTAAGGACATGGAGAAGGCTGTGCAAAAACTTCTTCCGGATGCCAAATCAAGGGAGATTAAAAAAGCTGCCACTGAACTGGTCAATGAAGGGACATTGATTTATTTTTCCACCGGCAGCAGCACCATGTACGGCCTGAAAGGAAGGGGCATAACGGAAGATCCGGAGTAAGCCGGGCAATATCTGGAGGGGTTGCCGTCCTGTGCGGGGTGGCGGCCTCTTTTCATCTGAAGGAGGTGAATAAAGTGCAGACGCCGCAAGACCCGGAAACTTTTATTGCGGAGCAGGTAAGGCTCTTGAAAGAAAACCCTGAGTGCGCCAATGCCCAATATAACCTGGGTGTTCTGCTTATGCAGCAAAAAAGGTTTGCGGAGGCCGTCGAGTTCTTTGAGGGGGCTATCGCCGACAGCGGCCGGATGTTTGAGGCCTACGTCAACCTGGGCTACATCTACTTCAAGCTGGGGGAGATAGAAAAGGTGGCGGAGGTTAATAAAAAAGCTATCGAAATAGAACCGCGGTACGCGCGCGGCTATGCAAACCTCGGTTTTGCATATTTACAGATGATCATGACCGATGAGGCTATTGAGGCGCTAACGAAGGCCCTCGAGCTAAACCCGGATATTGTGCAGGCGTGGAATAATCTGGCCAATGCTTATCTGCAGAAGGGGGATGTAGGAAAGGCGATTGAGATCGGTCAGAAACTGGTTGAACTGGCGCCCGACTTTCCTCTCGGGCACAATAATCTTGCTTATGCTTATTATTTAAACAGGGATTTCGCCAAGGCCGTTAAACATATTGACCGGGCTGTTGCCCTTGGTTTCAAAGTTCATCCGGAATTCCTGAAAGAATTGGAACCCTACCGTTGAAAGACTTAATTGAGTTTATAATTTTTCCAATGCTTCAGACGCCAATTGACCTACTGTCTTTATTACTATTGTGCCGTTTTCGTACAGGCCGATTTTTTGATCTTCATTTTTGAGGCGCGTCAGGTCTTCTTTTGCGGCGGCTATGCCCAGATGGCCCAGGAGCCACGCCGCATAGCCCCTGGTTTCGGGTTCGGGGTGGTGGAGGAAAGGGGTGAAACGGAAGGCTGATTTCCGGATTAGTTCCGGTCTGGCCCCGGCGATTCTGCCGACGGCTCTCAGGACTTTTGCCCGGAGCGCCTCGTTCTCCAGGAACTGATACAGCGCGGGGATATACCCGGCAAAGATTTCTGCCGAGTGGCCGATAATTTCTCCTATGGCGTCCATGGCCCCCCAGCTTGACGCGCCGGTATCCGAGACAGCGGTAAATAATCTCTGGAGGAGGTTGGACACGGCTTCAGGCTCTTTTTGAGCGATCACATCCGCTACCTTTCCCAGCATTTCCGCTGCCCTTAAACGGACCAGTTCATCGCCGGAATAAAGGAGGCGCAGCAGGTCCGTGATAATTCTTTTATCCTGACCGGCCATGCTTAGCAGCGGATCAATCTGATAACTTCTTATCAGATCCTCGACTTCTTTTTTAGTGAGGGCTTTTCCCCGGTTTGCCCCAGCAGATGATGCGGGTGAGGCGGGCACGGCTTGCTCCAGAGTTTTTCGCACGCCTTGATTGGTGACTTCCCGAATGTCCCGGTGCAGCCTGATGAAGTAAAGGGCTCCGGATATTCTCCTGCCCTCATAAAATCCACCTGAAACAATGAGATTTTTTTCATAGTCGTAGTTTTCCACCACTTTTTCCAGGTAGTCTTCTTCGGGCAGAAGACCCCATGCCAGATCCCAATCCATATTGCATCCGAAGACAAGGGCTTCGATAAAAGCCGATCCCAGGTTGTGCCCGGTTGCGTCGAAGGCATATACCGCACCGCAGGAACAGGACCCCACGGGCATATCTCCCGGCCTCCGCGTCTTCAATTTTTTTGGCCTTTCAACAGGCATTCCGCAAAAAGGACAGGCCGGCCTTTGCGTAAGCTTGCGTCCGAAAGGGCTTTGATTATCTTTCACGCTTACCGTCTCACTCGCCCGGCCCCGGGATTTCCAGGGTCGTACAACTGCTTCCCCGGCTGCAGGATTTGGTTGTGAGCTTTGGTTTTTGGCCGCCTTTTCCAGCCCCGATGATATGGCTGGTCCTGCTAATTACCCGTTCGAAGGAACCGGACCGGCACCCGGGGCATCTTATATCCACTTCATCATGCCAAGTGACAAAGAGTTTTTCAAACAGGT
>JAGUVT010000046.1 GCA_020062745.1 Deltaproteobacteria bacterium | reverse complement strand
TTGACCTGTGGCTGAACTACATAAAAACCTGGCACGATCTGGGCATCAATCACGTTCAGTTCAACATGGTGGATAACGAGACCCTGTTTGCCGCCCAGAGGGAACCGGAGAAATACAATGAACTGCTGGTGCGGATTGCCGGCTACAGCGCCCATTTTGTGGAAATGAACAAGAAAACTCAGGATTCGATTATAGCCCGTAATGTGCAGACAATTTAAAATTTGCCATTTTTTGGACTTGCGTCGAGAGGTTCTTTTTGGTACTCTTGTATAAGATTTGTTATTTTATTAAGAAGAGAGGTGTAAGTATGGCTAAAATACCAGATGATGTAAAAAAAGCTATTTCTGAAATCCGCCCGGCTCTGGTGGCCACGGCCGGAAAAGATGGGTTGCCCAATGTTTCTCCAAAAGGTTCATTTCGTGTTCTTGATGATGAGCATGTATTGTTTGCCGAGTTGAGATCACCGCGTACCATTGCCAATCTCAAAGAAAACCCCAAGGTGTCCGTTATCGGTCTGGAACCTGCTTCACGAAAAGGCTGGCGTATTTGGGGCCAGGCAGAGATACTTACTGAAGGGGCAATTTTCGACGGACTGAGCCAGGAATTTGCCTCTCGGGGCAAGGTCAACCACGTAGTAAAAGTAAAAGTTAACGAGGCTGTAGCATTTTAATTTTGGATTATAAACGATAAAACGGGGCAGGGTTAGGCTACCTGTCCCGTTTTGTGTTTTTTGATATGTTGAAGTTTCAACGGCGGTTTTACAACGAAATAGGTAATTGAGGCGGCCAGTACCCATGAAGTGACGCTGGCCCAAATGGCGATGTGGTAATTTCCCGTCTGGTCGTGAATAAAGCCGGCCAGGACCGGACCGGCGGCGCCGCCGATGAGGGAAAGGCTGTGGGCGTAAGCAATGAGCGGCGCCAGCGACCTGGTGCCGAAGCAAGAACCCAGCAGGCCCATAACCTGGGGCACCTTGCCGCCGAAGAAAAATCCGTAAACCAGGGCAAATACATACAGCATCCAGAGTTTTGTAGTAAAGACCAGCCATACCGAGATTAAGGCACACATCCCGCAACAGAAAGCAAGCGCCTGCTTCCAGCCCATTTTTTGGCCGAGGCTGCCCATCCCGACCCGGCCCAGAATGCCGACTCCGCCCATTACGCCCCAGGCAGCGGCGGCGCTGGCCTTGGAGATGCCAGCTTCCATGGCAAAGGGGACGAAATGTACGGCCAGCAAGTGCATGGGCAGTACGGTAAAGAAGTAAACCAGGCTGATAGCGTTTAAAGTAAGTGTTTTCGCCGCTTCGCCCAGAGTCCAGGTTGCTGCCTGGTTTTCCATGTGCGCTTCGCTTGTTCCCGCTTCTGCCCCGAGGGGTTTTAAGCCTTTTTCCGCCGGGCTGGAAACCATTAAGAGAGCGCCGGCCGCCAGTAAGAGGAAGGTTATGCCTCCTTCAATGATATAAGCTTGCCGCCATCCGAAGGAGGAGATTAGAAGATTTGCCAGAGGAGCGTGCACGAGCGTTCCGGCGCCGACTCCGGCTGTAATGATGCCGAGGGCCAGCCCTCTTTTCTGAATAAACCAGCGTTGAGCTATGGCGATTGGCGGCGCCCACATACCTCCCGTACCGATTGTAGCCAGGGCGTAAAATAAATAAAATTGTTCAATTGAGTGAACCCGGCTCAGCAGGCTGATCCCGGCGCCCACCACCAGGGAGCTTATGCCCAGCATCAGGCGCGGGTTGTACTTTTCCACCAGCCAGCTCATAACAATGCCGGCCGGAATAAAGGTCAGCAGGTGAAGTGAATGGATTGAGGAAATCAGAGTAGAACTCCAGTTGAATTCTTTCTGAATGGCGTCGAAGAAAACAGTCAGGGCGTAGAAAACCCCGTAGGAAAAAGTGAACAGAAACCCGCCGGTGACGATTGCCCAGCCGTAGAAAAACCGTTTTTGCATCTCAAATCTCCTTTTGAGTTGAATTTGCAGTTAAGTTGTTTCACCACCTTTCCTTAAAGTGACTGCCGGAAAAACCTTTCGTCTTTATAAGCGACATTAAGAAGAGTGTTGAAAAACTCCTCTTGTCATCGCCGGCGTCTGGAGAGAGCGTGGCAATTTCGCACAGTAAAGCTGTTTGAGATAAGTTGTTTGATAATTGAAAATTCGACATCTTTGAAAGATAACCTTTAAAAATATTTGTAAAATTAACGGCGGTAATAGGAGAAGGGGCAACGGCATAGACTTTTGTGGAACGGTTTAAGAGGGTCTGGGGGTGTTCCGGGATGGCGGCGGACAACTACGAGGGAAATCCGTACCGGGTTTTTATTGCCGCCGATATGGAGGGGATTACCGGTTACGTCAACTGGCCGGACGGTCCCCCCGAGGAAAGCTGGGCGCTGGAGCAGGTGACCCGGGAGGTGAATGCGGCGGTTGACGGGGCCGTGGCCGGCGGGGCGACTGGCGTAATTGTTTCCGATATGCACTGGGGTAAGTGCAACCTTTTGCCCGTCAGGCTGCATAGAAAGGCGTCACTGGTGCGGGGCGGGCGCCGGCCATTGTTGTGGATGGATTATGTGGACAGGTGCCGTCTGGTTCTTTTAATTGGTTTTCACGCCGGCAGCGGCGGGAAGGGAGTGTTGCCCCACACGGTGGATCCCCGCATAACCGGTTTACGGGTAAACGGCATGATGGTAAACGAGGCCCTGCTGAGCGCCTTTACCGCCGGTTACTACGGGGTGCCGGTCGGCCTGCTCAGTGGAGACGGGGCGGTGGTGGAGGAAACCAAAAGGTTTCTGCCGCATCTGGAGGCTGTGGTGGTAAAAGAGAGCGTCGGTCATTACGCTGCCGTCAGCCTGCATCCGGACGTGGCCGGAAGAATGATCCGGGAAACGGCCCGGAAGGTGGTGCAAAAGGGGAAACTGGGGGAATTCCGGCCGTATCCGCCTCCTAATCCGGTCAATGCCGCAATCGAGTTTTGTTGTGCCGGCTGGGCCGGCGCCCTGTCCCTGATCCCGGGCGTGGAGCGGACCGGCGGGCGGGAGGTTTCATATACCGGGGGCTGGCTGGATCTGATGCACATTCTTTCCCTGCTGGTCAACTGGGTAAGGGAGAAGTAGGCAAATCGATATTTCTTAAAATGTCTGCGATTGATGCGCCGGTTTTTTCACCGCCTCTACTTCCAGCCGCATCATCAGAAGATGAATAAAACCCTCACTGTCCGGGGGATGGACTTCGGCATACCGCTCTACAACCTCGTTAATAAACTCCTGCCTCATATCTTCAGGCAGGCGCTGGGCGTAAGGCAGTCCGGCGGTGGTGCGAATGTAGCCTGCGAGCCCCTCATTTCCTTTATGCAGCGCGTCCTTTGGGATTAGCTCCACGCGTTTTACCTCAAAGCCGGTGTGCTCCAGCCAGTTCCGGTACTCGTCCGGTCCGTAAAAACCCCAGGGGAAAGACATCCCGGTGAGATATGTATACCATTTCTTGCTTGCGGTAACTTTTTCTATGGCTTCCAGGATGGCGCCGGCGTTTCCCTTGCCGCCGAACTGGAGCAATATTCTCCCGGCCGGTTTGAGGCTTTTTTTGATTCTCTCCAGGACGGGCCGGTGGTCGATAAGCCAATGCAGGCAGGCGAAGGAAACGACGACATCAAACTCGCCGCTGAAATCCAACTGCCTGGCGTCTGCCACGCGGAAGGCGAGGTTCGGATAGTTTTCCGGGGGGTATGTCTTCCAGGCAAAATCAATCATTTCAGCGGAGTTGTCGATGCCCAAAACCGAACCTTCCGGCAAGCGGCCGGCAAGTTCGGCGGTGATCTTTCCGTCGCCGCAGCCGATGTCTAAAACCTTTTCGCTTCCTTTTAAGTTGAGCTTTGCGATAAGTTCCCGCGCCCATTTCTGCTGTTCGGAAGAACTTTTATGATAGTCTTTCGCGTCCCATTCGTACATGTTTTACCCCCTTCCAGAGAATATCGCCGCGCTTTACGGGGAACCTGCCGTGCTCTAGCTCCGGCGGTAGTGGCGGGCCAGTTCGGAGGCATATCCGGTTCCTATGGCGCCGGCGTTCTGGTCCAGCCATTCGCTTAAACGCGTTTGTCCCGTCGGTTCTCCTTTTGATACGAGGAGACCGGACATCAACCCCTCAATTTCATCCCTGGTAACCGTCACGTCTTTAACCAGCAAGCCCAGGATTTTGCCCATAAGGTAAGCCAATCCCGGCTTGAGATGAACGATTCTGGCCCGGCTGCGGACCTTTCGGGCAATGAGTCGAACTAGTTCGTTGTAGGTGTAAATTTCGGGGCCGACGGCGTCGATAATCATATTTTCATGTTTGTGGGCCGCGCTGACGGCTATTCCGGCCATGTCTTCCACGTAGACGGGCTGAATTTGGTAGTTTCCCGCGCCGAAAACGGCAAAAAGCGGGTAATTCTTGAGGATCCAGGTGATATTGTTGATGAGAATGTCTTCTATTCCGAAGATTACCGTGGGCCGGATGATGGCGTAAGACAGGCCGGAGTCGATGATTGCTTCTTCCAGCAGCCCTTTTCCTTTAAAATAAGGCAGGGATGACTCTGCGGAGGCGTTTGTAATGCTTACGTGCACGATCCGGCGCACCCCGGCGTTCCCGGCTGATTTGAGCAGCGTCAGCGTGTTTTTGACGGCGTTATCGAAAGTGGCCTGTCCGTGTGAAAAGCGCACCCAATAGGTGTTGTAAAGGGTGGTTGCCCCCTGCAGGCTTTTCGTCAATTCATCCGGACGGTCGAAGTTGAAAGGAAAGGCGCTTACCTGTTTGCCGAAAGGGTTCGGGCGGTCGGGATGCCCGGTGATGGTGCGGACCCTTTCACCCATGACCAGAAGCCGCCGGGTGATGTATTTGCCCGTATAGCCGAAAGCTCCTGTGACTACGTTTAATGCGGGGGCGTCCATTAATACCGCCTCGTTTTAAAAATTACCGGTATGGAGATTGCGGAACGCTGAAGGTAAATTTCGACAAATCCTTGTAAGCATTATATCATATAAAGCGGGGTCACGACGGGGTCAGGTCTTGAAATATCATTTTTTGCTTTATTATATCATGGTTTTTCCATTTCCGGAAAAAACAAAAAGATATTGGTGCAGATGCCCGAACAAACAACAGAACCGTCCCTCTGTTTGCCAAAAAGCTATTGGTGCAGATGCCCGAACAAACCGAACAAACAACAGAACCGTCCCCCTGTTTGGTCCCCCTGTTTGCCGCAAAAAGGGTTTGACATCTTGTTTTCCTTTTGGTAAACTAAGCTGACAGCAAAAAATGACCTTTGAAACCGGTCCCGTGAGGCCGGTAAGGGGACATAGAATTTTTGAGTAAAGGCCAAACTATGCCTGCTTACCGGTGGTGAGCAGGCATTTTTGATGTTGGGAGTGTGGGTGGATGGAAGGCCGCGAGAAGACGCAGATTCTTGACGGGGAAGGGATCCGGCGGGCCTTGACCCGGATTGCCCACGAAATCATTGAGCGCAACAAAGGCACTGAAGACCTGGTTTTAATCGGCATCCGCCGCCGGGGGGCGCCCATGGCGGAGCGGCTGGCCGCCCGCATCCGGGAAATAGAAGGCCATACGGTGCCGGTGGGGGTGCTGGACATCACCCTTTACCGGGACGACCTGACCACCCTGGCCCACCAGCCGCTGGTGCAGCGGACGGATATCCCTTTTACGGTAACGGGCAAGAAGGTGGTGCTGGTGGACGATGTCCTTTTTACCGGCCGCACCACCCGGGCCGCCATCGATGCGGTGATGGACCTCGGCCGGCCGCAGGTGGTGCAACTGGCCGTGATGATCGACCGGGGTCACCGGGAGTTGCCGATCAGGCCGGACTATGTGGGTAAAAATGTGCCGACGGCGCGCCGGGAAGTGGTGGCGGTGCGGCTGCAGGAGATAGACGGCGAGGAAGGGGTAGTCATCCTGGAACTGCCGGAGTAGTTTGGCGGCAGGTTTATCAAACAAGTGAACTCGTTCAGCTTAAGCTGAACATCGGGGCTTCAGATGGGGATTCTACCCCATCTGAAGTGAAAAGAGGAACCCCCACTTATAGAAGTGG
>JAGUVT010000113.1 GCA_020062745.1 Deltaproteobacteria bacterium | reverse complement strand
GCTAAAAGTTCAATATCCTTCTGCGCCCAGTGCCCCCGGATATCCCCGAAGGTTTTGGACACGGCGAAAAGGGCGTACCGGCTGAAAGAAGACAGTTCCACCGCCACCGTCCGTTCCTGCCTGCTCAACTTCCCGCCGACCATTTCCCAGGCGCCGCTGCTCTCGTTAAGGCGGAAAACCAGCAGCGTGCGCGGATCGCGGCCGCCCACCCTGGCAGAATCGTACTGCAGGGCCAGCTTCACCGGCTTGTTCAGACGCGCCCCGGTTTCCAGCGAAACCACTGGCCCGGCCGGTACGTATCCCGCCGGCACACCCGCCGGCCCGCCGGGGACTTCCTCCACGGTAATTTCAGCGCCCTCCGGCAAGGCCCCCGCCGGCAGGACAACCGTCACCCTGCCGTCCAGAACCGTCGCCGACTGCGCTTCACCCGTAGCCGTTATCTCTTCAACGCCGGACGGTTCTGCAGGCGGCTCGGGCTGCTCAGGCGGTTTGGCCGGCGCTCCGCCGCCGCCACCTCCTCCTCCGCCTCCGCCGCTGGGGGCAGGGACCGCGGCCAGAGCCTGGAGAACGTTAAGCGTGCCGCCGGAAGCCACTTCGCCCGCCAGAGAAGGCAGAACTGTCACGTTATTGTTTAAAATACCGATCACCTGGGCAGGCGTTGCCGACAGGCCCCGGTCGGCGTAAAGCGAGTACACCAGCCCGGCTCCCCCGGAAACAAGCGGCGCCGCCATGGAGGTGCCGTTCCAGGAAGTATAAGGACAGTGCTGAAGAACGACTTTTGCCTTGCCGGTTGAATCGGGAAGGAGAAGATCTACCCAATAAGCAGGGATATTAAAGTTGTACAACACACTACCATAAGGATCAGCAACACCATTAATCTGTGCAAGGTCGTCACGCTCATTATCAAATACTGCGTGCAGGTAGTTATTGTAAAAACCAGTTGTTTCAATTAGATAACCGGCATCCCTGCCGCTCAAGAAGAGCCTGCCGCCGCTTTCCAGATAACTGATTAAATGGGTCTGGTCATTACTGGTAAGGTTTGTTAAAATTACAGATCCGTCGGGGTTCCAACTGCTGCCCCCACTCTTCCCAGTAAACCAGACCACGGCGGAATAAGCACTGGCGCTTACGCTCGGCCCGTCCGCATCATATCCCACATCGTGATATTTATAAGTATATCCGGCAACGGAAAGAGCATTCAAATAGACGTCGCTCACATCAGGAAGGCCGGTGGTTGCATTACTGTTATCATCATCCACCACCAGAACAGGTTTGCTCCCGGTGTCTTTCGCTGCAACGCCCAAAAAGTCGTAGACCGCCCGTTTAACGCTGTCGTAAACGGCGCCGCTCACGTCTTTCCCTTCGCTCGGATCATAAAGATCCTCCGCGCCGAATCCCCAAAACATTACCTTATCACCGTAAACGGCATCGTAAACCGCCAGCGCCACGCCCGCATTGCTGTTGAAAGCAGGCACGCTGCTTATAATATTCTCCCCCGGCGCGGCAAGGTCGACAGAAGTTGCGCCGTAATTGGAAAAACCGGCCAGCGAACCGTCCGGAGAGAGAGCCGCCACCGAAACGATGTTCCCCAGCGCCGGGTAGAGCTTGCCACCTACTATGTTATCTACGCCGTAGCACGCCGGGTAAGCATGGTTTGTGTCATTGTCATTGTCGTTGCTGTCATTCCCCGCCGCCGCCACAAAAAGCATGTTCGGCCAGGCCGCAATGGCATCGTACTGCGCTTGATCGAACGTATACCCCCCAAAGCTCATATTGACCACCCTGGCCCCGTTCTGACCGGCATAATTTATAGAACTCACAATATCGTCAGTTGCAAAATAACCAACAGCATCACTGGCCTTCAAAGCCATTATCCGCACACCGGGGGCCACACCGGCACCGCCTACCCCATTGTTATAAGTCATAGCGGCAATACCGGCCACATGGGTGCCGTGGCCGTTGTCGTCCATCGGGTCGGCGTCGTCGTTATAAAAGTCGTAACCCATTTCGCTGACAGTTCCAGTTTTAATCCACATATTGCTCGCCAGGTCGGGGTGGTTGTAATCCACGCCGGTATCAATCACCGCCACCACGATGTCGGATCTGCCCCGGGTGTAAGTTGTCCAAGCTTCCGGCGCATGTGAACCGTAAACCGTGTCTACTATTCCCCACTGCTGGGGATACAGCGGGTCAGCGGCGCAGATACGGTAAATATAGTTGGGCTGGGCGTATTCCACCAGCGGGTCCCCGGCCAGGGCCGCGCAGGTTTTCTCCACATCGGCCGCCCCTTGCAGGAGGGTCGACCCGAGCGGCAGCGCTTTCTTCTGCCTTAAACCATGCGCCGCGAAAAGGCCCTGCGCCTGGGCGGACTGCACCCCCACGCCGGATTTGAACCTGACAATCACCTCCCCCGGCACGTAACCAGCGGCAGGTTCCGCAAAGTTCTTCCCGGCCCCGCCGGGTTTCTTTGCCGGCGTCTCGCCGAAACAGAACGGGGTAAAAGAAAACACAAGCACAAACGCTAAAAACCAGCTCATCAAAGACTTCCGGACTCTTCTCCGCCTGGACATTCAGCTTCCTCCCTCTTTTTTACTGAAATTTTTGCCTCAAAACATACCCCCATTTATCCCCCGTTCTCACCTCATTCCGGATTATTCTTCAGGTAACAGCAAAACCCTCTTTTTTTCGACTTATTCCGGCAGTTTTATCCCGGGGAAAACCATCTCTTTCCGGGCATTATAAAACAAACACCCCGTCACCTATTGACGGGGTGAAAATTTTTTTTCGGGCGGGTGGCGGGGGGCATCCACCACGGTGATGCTGTTTAAAATCATTTCGTCTTCTCTGGCCAACTGGCCGTTCTCAAAATAGCGGTGGCGGATCTCGACCCGGGGAAGCACGACGGTCAGTTCGTGAGGCACATTCAAGTCCACCTTGTGCGTCACCCTGACGACAACACCCTCGATCTCGATTTCAACATGAGCCTCTTGCAGGTACCTGTTTCCAAAAAGAAAAGTCTTCCGGGCTTTGCCCGGAACAGAACTGGTCCCGGTCAGGGGTTGGCTCTTACCGGGGAAAAGCTTTAACATCGTCAACGGCAACTCCTGTATAAATAAGATCGAGCTGCAAGAGGCCGCCGAAAAACCCGTTTGGTCATTACGAGTGAAGCAATTTCATAGGAGCCATCAGCCACAAGTATGGGATTACGGAGCCTTAATCGGGCAGTCTCCTATAAGTATATGAAAATAATGGTATTTTGCCACTTTTATCCCGGCCGCCAGGCGATGGGCATGCGGCGGCCGACACCGAAGGCCTTGGCGGTCACCCGCAGGCCGGGCGCTGCCTGGCGCCTTTTGTACTCGGCTTTATCCACTTTCCGGATAATCTCCTGCACCACATCCGGGTCATAGCCCAAGGCAACGATTTCATCCGCCGGCATGTTTTTTTCTATATAGGAACAAAGCACCGCATCCAGAACCTCGTAAGGCGGAAGGGAATCCAGGTCCACCTGGCCGGGCTTCAACTCCGCCGAAGGAGGCTTCAGCAAGACGCTCTGCGGGATTATTTCCCGCTCCCGGTTGATGTAGCGGGCCAGTTCGTACACCATCACTTTGGGCACGTCGGAAAGCACGGCGAGGCCGCCGCACATATCTCCATAAAGCGTGCAGTAGCCCACCGCCATTTCGGACTTGTTGCCGGTAGTCAGCAAAAGGTGGCCCTCCCGGTTGGAAATGAACATGAGAATATTGCCCCGGATGCGGGCCTGGATATTCTCCTCGGCCAGGTCGCCCCGGCAGTCGCCGCCGTCGTTCATCACCCCGGTAAAGGCCGCAAACATCTCTTCAATAGGCACTTCCCGAAAGGCAATGCCCAGGTTGGCCGCCAGTTGCCGGGCGTCGCTGCGGCTGCCCGGCGAAGAATAGCGGGAAGGCATGGATACCCCCAGCACTCTCTCCGGTCCCAGAGCGGCAGCCGCCAGCGCCGCCGTGACGGAAGAATCGATGCCCCCGCTCAAACCGACCAGCGCTTTAGCGAAGCCGGTCTTGTGCAGGTAATCCCTGATTCCCAAAATCAAAGCCCGGTAAACGTAACCGGCATCTTCCCCAATGGCGGGTTGCGCCTCACTGCGCGGCGGCAAAGAACGGCCCGCATTCAGTTGCCGGGTGTCAAACAGCAGCAAATCTTCCGCAAAGCTTTCCGCCATGCAAACCATATTACCATCCCGGTTCACCACCATGCTGGCGCCGTCAAAGATCAGCTCGTCGTTCCCCCCCACCTGGTTGGCATAAACAAAGCCGGTACCATGTTTGCGGGCCATGTTCCGCAGCATATCCAGGCGCAGGCCCGTCTTGCCGTAATGGTAGGGCGAGGCGGAAATATTAATCACCAGTTCCGCCCCCTGTCCGGCCAGTTCCTCCACCGGGTCGACATCATACAGGCGGCGGTTCCAGTAATCCTTATCGTTCCAGATGTCCTCGCATACGGTCAGGCCCAGCTTCCCGCCCTTGAACAACACCGGCTTCCGGGCGGAAGCCGGCCGGAAATAGCGGCTTTCGTCAAACACATCGTAGTTGGGCAAAAGGCTTTTATCCTGGCGCCCGATCAGCCGGCCCCCACTGTAAAGCAGCGCGCTGTTAAAAAGGACAACGGCATCTTCCGCCGCAGCGCCATAGCCGCTAGAACGTTCCGGCCCGGTTTCCTCCCGCACCGGAGCGCCGATCAGAACGGCAATATCCCGGCTGCGCGGGGCTAACACTTCCGCCAGCATATATTCCACCCGCGCCAGAAAATCCCGCCGGCATAACAAATCACGCGGCGGGTAACCGGTTACCGCCAGCTCCGGGAAAACCGCCAGATGCGCCCCGGCCCGGACGGCATTCTCCACGGCTTCGATAATTTTCCGGACGTTACCGCCGATATCACCAACCGTAGGGTTCAACTGGGCAACGGCAACCAGCATAAAACCACCACTTCCCATTCCTGCTTAAAATTAAAACGCCCCCGGCCGGTTAAAAAGACCGCAGGCGCCATTGCCTCCAAAAACATGTCGAACACTGAGCCGCCATTTAAATAAACCTTGCAAGTTTCCCCCCTGCTTTAAAATATACACTAAAATCCCCGGGAAATCAACAAAACCCCGGATAATCACCTGCCTTTTCACCCGGAAATATTAAACCAGCATCCCTGCCGCATCGGCCCGGCAACGCCGGCAGTGTTCAATTTGCCTGATGACAGGCGCCAGACCCCGGCGGAGCAAATGCACCGCCTCCGGCGAAGGCTCCTGCAAGCCGGCGAAATCGCCCTGGGGAATGAGCGGTATGACGTTCATTACATGCGCGCCGGCTTCTTTTACCGCCAGAGCCACATTGTACAGGTGGCTGTCGTTCACCCCGGGGATGAGCACACTGTTTATTTTGACCACCATGCCCATCCGCACGGCCGCAAGTATCCCTTCCTTTTGTTTTCGCCAGAGCAATTCCGCCCCTTCCTCCCCCCGGTAAATACGGTCACGGTAAGAAATAAATTTATAAATTTCTTTACCGGCATGCGGAGAAACAGCGTTTACCGTCACCGTCACGGCCCTTACCCCGGCCGCCTGCAGGCGCGGCAGTTCTTCCGCCAGCAAAAGGCCGTTCGTGCTGATACATTTAATCAAATGCGGAAATGAACGGTGCACCAGTTCCAGCGTTTTTACCGCAGCCCGGTTGGCCAGGGGATCGCCTGGTCCGGCAATCCCCGTCACCAAGATCCGCCGGTCCTTTTCCACAACCTGTTTTACCCAACGAACAGCTTCCCCCGGCGTAAGCAGCTTGCTGGTCACTCCGGGGCGGTTCTCGTTGGCACAATCATAGATCCTGGTACAGTAGCGGCACCTGATATTACAATCCGGCGCCACCGGCAGGTGAATCCGCCCGAACCAGCGGGCGGCCGCCTTGTGAAAACAAGGATGCTGATTGATTATATTGTTCATAACTTTCTCCTTCCACCTGGTATAAGACAACTGATATAAAACGCCGGCGCCTGGAATACACGCCAAACCGGTTGCCACGGCCGCTTCCCGGCCCGGTTTAAAAGTCCCTGAACCCGGCGTAAAAAGCGGGCGCCGGCACTTCCACCGTCAGGGTAAAAGTCCGGCGCCGCAGCCTCCCGCCGTATT
Source organism: Deltaproteobacteria bacterium (assembly GCA_020062745.1). Classification (GTDB taxonomy): domain Bacteria; phylum Bacillota; class Desulfotomaculia; order Desulfotomaculales; family JAGUVT01; genus JAGUVT01. The sequence continues at coordinate 2,222 of JAGUVT010000113.1, read as the reverse complement.
ACTTCAACGTATCACGGCAAGCTTTCTTTAGATCGCGTCCCCACCTTTCTCACCGGTACGAATGCGGACGGCATTATCCACCTTCCAGGTAAAAATCTTTCCATCCCCGATCGCCCCGGTTCGAGCCGCTTTGCTGATAACCTCAATCACTTCATCCACATGTTCATCTCCGAGCACAATTTCGATTTTTACCTTCGGCAGCAGGTTGATGCTGTACTCGGTACCGCGGTAAACTTCCGTACGTCCCTTCTGCAGGCCGCAGCCCATCACCTGGTGAACGGTCATACCGTGAATACCGAATTTGCCCAGGGCCTCTTTCACATCTTCCAGCTTGCCCGGACGCAGGATACACTCAATCTTGGTCAAAGAGTCCACCTCCCGTAGAATTAATCTTCGCCCGTCAAAGGGCGGGTTTCCCGGCATCAGCGGATAAGGCCATCTGCACTGCCGGGGAACCGGCGCCGCTGTGGCCGATCATGGAGCCCACCACCATGTCGGGATAACCGTCCTCGCCATGCAGGGTTGTATCCAGACCCTGCACTTCTTCTTCAGTATCCGCCCTTAACTTGAACACCAGACCTACCGCTTTGAGGATAACAAACGTCAAGATTGCGGCAAAGGCCCAGGTAGCCGCCACGCCGACAAACTGAATCCAGACCTGGCCGGGATTGCCGAAAAATAATCCGTCATTGCCGGCGGAGTTGACTGCCCTGGATGCGAACAGGCCGGTGGCCAGCGCGCCCCAGGTGCCGCCTATGCCATGTACGCCGAAGGCATCCAAAGAATCATCGTAGCCCAGTTTTGCCTTGACCAAACTTACGGCCAGGTAACAAACCGCACCGGCTACAAGACCGATGAGCAAAGCCGGCATCGGACCGACAAAACCGGAGGCGGGGGTAATGGCCACCAGTCCGGCCACCGCGCCGCTGACCGCGCCCAGGACGGTAGGCTTGCCGCGGTGCGCCCACTCGGTAAAGACCCAGGAGAGGGCGGCCATGGCCGCCGCGGTATTGGTTACCATAAAAGCACTGGCCGCCAGTCCGCCGGCCGCCAGCGCGCTGCCGGCGTTAAAACCGAACCAGCCGAACCACAAAAGGGATGCGCCCAGCACCGTCATCGGCAGGTGGTGGGGCAGCATCGGTTCACTGCCGTAACCTTTGCGCCGGCCCAGCACCAGGGCGGCCACCAGGCCGGAAACGCCGGAACTGATATGTACCACCGTGCCGCCGGCGAAGTCAAGCGCTCCGAGATTGCGCAGCCAGCCCCCCAGACCCCATACCCAGTGGGCCAGCGGGTCGTAAACAAAAGTGCTCCAGAGCAGGACAAAGGCCAGAAAGGCCGGGAAACGCATCCGCTCGGCAATCGATCCGGTAATCAAGGCCGCCGTGATGATGGCGAACATCAACTGGAACATCATGAACACCTGGTGCGGGATGGTGGCGGCGTAATCGGCATTGGCCTCCATCCCTACCCCTTTTAAACCCAGCCATTCAAGAGTACCGGTCAGATGGCCCTGATCCGGGCCGAAGGCCAGACTGTAACCGAATAAGACCCACTGGACGGAAACCAGGCAAATAATGATGAAACTCTGCATAATCGTGCTTAATACATTTTTACGACGCACCATGCCGCCGTAAAACAGGGCCAGGCCAGGCGTCATAATCATCACCAGGGCTGTTGAAACCAGTACAAAAGCAGTGTCGCCGGTATCCAGACCTACCTCGTCCGCCCGGGCCAGACCCGGTATGGCAAGCAAAAGCGGCATCAACAAGAATAACACCCGTAACAGCCGGTTTCTCACGTTTCAACGCCTCCTCATCATAAATGGTATATGTTATCGTTCCGTTTCAAATGGCGCCTTTTTCTTCCCGGAACGCTGTTTTTTCAAAGAAAAAAACAAAATCTATCCTGAAAATTACCCCTGCCCGTCATTGCGGGCGCTTTTCGCGAAGCAATCCCGTTAAAAGCATTTACATTCAAAACGAAAAGGGCGCTTTAGCAGAGCATCCGATGCTCCTGACAAGCGCCCTCGCTTTGCTATTAAATTGTTTTAACAAAAAGCGCTTTTCGGATTGCAAAAACTTATAAGCGCCTTCGCCGGCGTCCGTCTGCGGACCTTAAACATGTTAAAATTAAAAAAAGCTTTTTGACGAATTTACTCCTCAAAAAGCGCCCTTGCTGACAATGTACACCTCTGTACCAAACCTTATATTGTTATATAT
>JAGUVT010000063.1 GCA_020062745.1 Deltaproteobacteria bacterium | reverse complement strand
GGGAAAAAGGCCGGGATATAAATTCTTTAGTAGATCGTGCCCAGCAAGGTGACGGCGCGGCAAGGGAAACGCTGCTCAGTAGTTACCGGCCGTTCATAATGAAAGCGGTTTCCAGGAACTGGCGGAGGAATACGGACCTGGCCGGCAGCGATGAGTTCAGTATCGGCTTGATAGCCTTTAATGAGGCGATAGATAAGTATAAATTTCAATATGCCCGCTCATTCCTTTCGTTTGCGGAAGAAGTGATCGGGAGGAGAATTATCGATTATTGCCGTGCCGAGCATAAAAACTCTCGCCTCTTGCCTTTTTCTTCTTTTGAACATCATGAAGAACAGGTTTTCCGGTACCAGTCGGGACCGGGCGATGACCCGACAGGAGAAGAAGTGGCAGTAAAGGAGGATTTTAAGATTTTCCTTGAACAATTGAAGGAATTTCATATAAAGCTTGATGACCTTGTAGCAAATACCCCCAAACACCTGGATTCAAGACTTCTGGCGATTCGTATTGCCAGGGAAATTACCGGGAATCCGGATATGTTGCAGCGTTTGCGGGAGAAGAAAAAGATTCCCTTAAAAAGTTTGCAGGGAGTAATGAAAGTTAACCCCAAAACCGTGGTAAGACATCGAAAATATATCATAGCGATATGTCTGGTGCTTACCAGCAACCTGGATGTATTGAAAGGATACGTACGAAGGATGCCGGAAGGAGGTGAAGGAGGTGAACTATAAAGGAACCATAATCGGGATGAAGAAGCGAACAGCGGTTGTGATGACCGAAGATTGCGGTTTTAAAGAGATAAAAAAGGACGGATTGATGTTCTGCGGTCAGCAGGTCTGTTTTTCGGATGCCGACCTGGTTCCCGACAGGAAATCTCCGCACAGGCTTCTGGCGATAGCGGCGTCTTTTTTGCTGTGTTTTCTTCTGGTGTACTCCCTGGTAACAGGTATAACGGCGGCGAAAGTGTATGCTTATGTCAGTATTGATGTAAATCCCAGCGTGGAGCTGTGGCTAGATAGGGAATTCAGGGTAATTAGGATTCTGGGGTTGAACGGTGACGGGAAGCTGGTCGCGGGAAATGTCGACTTGCGGGGCCAGGATGTTGATGGTGCCTTCGAGAAACTTTTCAAAACGTTTTCTGATCGTCAATTCATCGGGTCAAATGGCAAGGACTGGGTTGTAATTACCACTGTTTTGAGAAAGCGAGCTGACGACGGGGGAAGCTCCCAAAGAAATCTGGACTATCTTTTGTGGGCAACTGCCAGGGAGAAGATTGCAGGCAGCGGGGAAAAAGTTACTCTCCATGTTATCGATGCGGACCCGGCCTTGCGAAAGCAGGCCGGGAGAAAAGGCGTTTCAACGGGGCAGTACCTTTTGTGGCTGAAAGCGCGGGAGAGGGGCATTCTCTTTGACCTTGACGGTGTGCCGCTTTCAAAAGAAACAAGGAGATACCTTATGGTTGTAGCGGGCCAGCTTACCGTTAATTTTCATGAGGATGACCTGAAAGCTGATCCGGAGTTGCCGCGCGGAGGAGAACCGGGAGGTTTGCAGGACGGCGAGGATCTCTTGCGGCGGAAGGAGACTCCTGAGCAGGGGAGTGGTGGAAAGAATAAGCCGGCGCTGAAAGGAAAAGATGGCGGGAATAATCCAGTTTCTTCCGGCCTTGTGTCCGGCGGGATTGCTGAAGAAAAGGGAGAAGAACCGGTAAATCCCGCGGGCCGGGCGGGGGTTATTTCCGGTGGGGAAAGAGAGGAAATACCGGGATATGCTGACGCCGGTATCGGTAGTTCCGGTATTACCGGTCCGGGTGAAGATGCCTATACGGGCGATGGGATCGGCGGCGATCCTGCTGCGGGAGAACCGGCTACGGGTGATGACGGCGTGGCGGGTGACGATTCTCCGGGAGGCGCCGCTTTGGACGGTGATATTTCCGGTGCTGGCGATGATGATTCTCCGGACGGCGCTGTTTTGGACGGCAGTATTTCCGGCGCCGGCGGTTCCGACGGTGTTTCCCTTGAAGTTTCGGGCTCATTTAGCGGTGATGCCGGGAGCGGCGAAGCAGGTGGTTCCGGTTCCGGATGGTAGTGGGGCAAAAATTTTTCCGGCGGTATCCCTGAAAAATTATCCTTCCCTCGAATGTTGTTATTAAAACTGAAAGGAGGCTGGGTAAAATGTCGAGGTTCAAAGCAGCGGTTATAGTTATAGTGGTTTCTATGCTGGTGTTGTTGCCGGCGATGACGCAAGCGGGGGCTATGGGAATGTCCGGAAGTGTCTCATCGGAAGCGTCCTTTGAGGGATCGGGTTCCGGTCCGGCGTCTGATGTTGCTCTTAACGGTGAGGTGGAAGAAGACGGGTTGCAGAATGAGGTTGAAAATGATGCTGAAAGCGATGTTGCAGAATCTGAAGCAGACGGGCTTTTGAAGGATGTGGAGGGCGTTCTTGGTCAGTTGAGGGGGCGGCTTGAGGAACAGAAGCAGGCGGTTGACCGGGAAGCTTACGAGCAGAAGTGGGATGAACTGGAGGAAGACGGCATCAAGGTTTTTTGCGACGGGCTGAAAATTGTGTTTGATGTTCCTCCGGTTATAAAAGAAGGGCGCACTCTGGTTCCGGTCAGAGCTTTAACCGAGGCTTTAGGGGCGACAGTAGATTGGAATGCGGAAACCCGGGTGGTTACCATCATTAAGGGTGACATTACCGTAGTTTTGACGATTGACGATGAAATTGCGGTGGTTAACGGCCGGGAGGTTCCTCTTGATGTGCCGGCGGGGATAGAGAATTCAAGAACCGTTGTGCCGTTGAGATTTGTATCTGAGACGTTTGATCTTAAGGTGCAGTACTATGCAGAAGGAGGAATTGTTACTATAAACAGCCTGTGATCCGGATGCCTTTGTAAAAATGTTTTAGTGGTTCGTTATGCAACAGCGGGGACGTAAAACTCCCGCTGTTGCGGTACTTTATCCCTGCCTGGAGCGCAGGATGCTGAAGAACACCTCCCGGCCGCCCAGGGAGAGGCCCAGGGCCAGGGGAGCTTTTAAATGCCGCGGGCAGGCGAAAATTGCTTGCAGCAAATGCCTTCTGCCTTCAGGCATGTTTCCCAGGCAGCACAGGTCCCGGCCCAGGCGAAAGTGATAGTCGGCCAGCAGTTTGCGGTCTTTTTTAATATCTTCATAGTACCTGTTGAAAATCAGCTCTGTTGCTTCTACTTTGGCGGCCAGGTCTGACGATATGCTGCCAGGGACGATGTGGGAGCGGCACAGGGCTTCTTCCAGGTAGTAAAAGTAGCAGAACCCGGCCAGGCGGAGCCAGAGTTCCCAGTCCTGGAAGCGGGGCAGGCTTTCGTTGAAAAGGCCGGCTTTCAGCAGGTATTTCTTTTTGACCAGGGCGGTGGAAGTGCCGGCGAAATTCCGGTTGAGCAGGCTTTTGTAAACGCTGCCGCTTATCGGCAGCATCGTTTCGCCGGGCACGTAGCGCCGTCTTTCGCCGTTGATGCGCCAGAACCCGGTATAGACCAGGCCGTATGCCGGCGGCAGACCGGCAAAGGCCAGGAACTGTTTTTCCAGTTTCTGCGGCAGCCATTCGTCATCCGAGTCAAGGAAAGCGATGAAATCCCCGCCGGCGGCCATGATGCCGGTATTACGGGCAGCGCCGCCCCCCTTGTTGGCAGAATGGCGCAGGCAGTTTATCCGGCGGTCGTTGTATTCTTTTATTATTTCTTGCGTATTGTCCGTGGAGGCGTCGTCCACAATGATTACCTCAAAGTCTTGAAACGTCTGCCTTAAAACGCTTTCAACAGCCCGCTTCAGTAAACCGGCCCGGTTATAGGCAGGGATGATCACGCTTACCAGGGGCACTTGACTAAGCCACCTCCAACAGTTATTTTTCCGCCTTTAAGGTGACGTGAATTTCTCTGGCAATATTGAAAAAATAACGGGCCAGCTTGTGTGCCCCCGGCAGCCAGGCGAATTTTTTATTTATGAGCAGGCTGCTTTTTATTATTGTAAAGTTGAAGTTATAACCATAGTCGGACCGTTTCGGCAGTTTGACTCCCGGCTCCCTGGTAAAGTAACGGAAAGTCTCTTCGGTAAAGAATCTTTTATGGGTGGGGTCCTGAAAGGCGCCGGTGGAAAGATAATAGGGCACCCTGATCTCGACCAGAGCGCCGGGCCTGGCTATACGGTATATTTCAGCCATTACGAGGCCGATGTTTTCAATGTGCTCCAACAGGTACTCGCAGTAGATGTATCCGGCTGCGTTGTTTTTAAGGGGGATGCCTTTCTCGATATCGCAGACCAGGTCCACGCCTGCCAGGGGCACTTTATCGATGCCGACGAAGCCTTCTTTTTTATGAGCGCCGCAGCCGAGGTCTATCTTCAACTGGTCGGATCACTCCCCTGGTTTCCGGCATACTGCAATCAGGTAGCGTGGCGCCGAATAGTTGTTCAGTTCTTTTACCGGGCAGTCCGGTTTGTTTGTAACTCCGTTTTTCTTATCCGGCGGCTTGAGTTTGAGAAGTAACGGTTTAAGCAGATGCTGCAACAGTCCGAGTTTTTGTAAAATGCGCTGATTGCGCAATGCTTTCAGGGGAACAAACCGCTGGCCGTAAAGGCCGGTTATTTCATAGCAGCGGGAGAGGGCTTCTTGAAATTCGGCCTGATTATACTCAAAATAATGAAATTTATTGGCCGGCCGGTCGGATAAGGTTTTGCCGGGGGCGGTGACGTCCCTGTTCGGGGAAGAAATGATCAAGAGGCCTCCTTTTTTTAGAACCCGCCATGATTCTTCAATCCAGGGCATGCCGCCGGCAATGTGTTCTATGGTTTCGAAGGAGACGACGACATCGAAAAATTCATCTGGAAAATCGAGATTTTCGACATCCTGTACGAGGAAGGTGATGTCCGGATAATGACTTTTGCACCAGGCAACGGTTTCCGGGCAGATATCCACGCCAATGACTTTTCCGGCTTTGCCCTGGTTTTTTAGGATGTCTGCTCCGTAACCGGCGCCGCAGGCGGCGTCCAGCACAAAAGCACCGGGGACGAAATTTTTGGCAAACAGGTACCTTTCAATATGGCAGCGGGCGTTGATTTCCGGTACCTTCCGGCAGTCCGGGATGAACCTTTCACCGGTATACTGCAAATTCAAGATTCCTCCTTCACAAGCTGTCAGCAGAGATTGCTTTAAGGTTTTTTCAAAAGGTTTCTGATCAGGTTGTCGAGGGTGCCGGAGACGGCGTTATAACTGTACTGCGCGATACATTTCCGGCGCGCTGCCTGCCCCAGCGCTCCGGCCAGGTCCTTGTTTCGGAGGAGCAGGTCGATCTGGCGGGCAAGAGCATGGGGGTCGCCGGGCGGGACGATGATGCCGCACCCGTTCAGGATTTCCGGCAGGTCGGATACGGCGGTAGCAATCACCGGTTTTGCCATTGCCATGGCGTCAAAAACTTTGGCCGGCACCTGGGCCCGGCTGCACGGTTCGTCCTGCTGGGGCAGTACGACCAGGTCCGCCGCCGCCAAAAGACCGGGGACGGCGCTGAAAGGCTGTTTTCCCAGCAGGATAATATTGGCTTCCGGTTGCCTGAGGCGGCTGTTTTGGGACGCGCCGATAATAACCAGGGTGATATCCGGGTTGTTCAACAGCTTTATTGCCTCGGCCAGATCCGCAAGCCCCTTGTGCGGGCGGGGAGTGCCGAGAAACATGATTATTTTTTTTCCGGCCAGTTCCCCGTTGCGCAGGGGTATTTTTGTTGCTCTGTCCGGATTGAAAAAATCCGTGTCCCGGGCGTGCGGGATGATTGTGCCGCCGTACTTGCGTTGCAGGAAAGAAGATGCCACGGTCAGGGCGTCGGCCAGCGGAATGAATTTTTCCATCAGGCCGGCGTATAAATAAGAATGCGGCCGGCCCAGTTTTAGAATCCCCTTGATCAAACGTTTCCACGGCTTTAAGGTCAGGAAGAAGCCTTTTTCCCAGTCGTCGATGTCCAGGATAAGGGGGACGCCCCGGCGCATTTTGACGGCCAGACCGGTCCCGAAACTGGCCGGCAGTGGTTTTACGGCATAAATTACTTCTCCCTCAATGCTCCGGCATAAGCCGGGCAACGCCCGTATGAATGCCGGCAGGTTTGCCGCCTTGCATGTTTTGACGGGTATGTCGATGCCGGCGAGCGGTTCCCATACGCCGTCGCCGGACATCGGGCCGGCAATTTCCACCTGGTAATCACATTTACGGAGCATGCCGGCCAGGACGTAGACCCGGCCCATGCAGTTGGTGGAAACATCCGGCGCCAGCAGGGTGATTTTCATAAACCTGTCTGCAGGGTTTTATGTTTTTTCCAGTAAAGCAGGAACCCGTCGTAGTTTTTCACATTTTCGTAGCCGAGCAGTTGTTTTAAGACGAAAAACAGGTAAGATGAGCGGTAGCACTGGTTTGAGTAAACGATTACCTGCTTATCCGGGGTAATTCCTTTTTCGGCAAATATTTTACCGAGTTCATTGGCATTTTTAAAGGTCTTGTCTTCGTTAAGCAGGGTGTTCCATTCCACGTTTACGCTGCCCGGTATGTGACCGGCTTTATATTCTGCAGCGGAACGGGCGTCAACGATGACGTTTTGATCTGTATTTTCCATGGCTGTTCTGACTTCTTCGGTGTTGGCCATTACCGCTGAAACCCTGTCGGTGGTCGGGGTGTACTTTGCCGGATTCTTGCGGCCCCGCCCGGCAATGACCGGGTATCCTTTTTCCTTCCATTTGTCGATGCCGCCGTCAAGCATTTGGATTGTTCCGTGGCCGTACATGTAAAGGGCGAACCAGAGCCGGGCGTGCTCGTAAGTAGCCCCGTAGACAACAATTTTATGCCTGTTGGAAATGCCGTATTCCCTGAGCGCCAGCTTGAACTGGGAAGGCGGGGCCATCCGGCCGACCCGGTTGTAGTCGGTCAGAAAGCGGGAGTTGAAGTTTATTGACCTGGGAATGTGTTCACGCACGTAAACTCCCCTCGGCCGGAGGTCTATGATGACCAGAAAGGGGTCGCTTATTGACTTTTTCAGATCATCGACGCTGATCAGGTACTCCGGATGGGCGTAGGCTCCGGCCGGTTCGGGCGGCTTGTAGTCGGCGGGCTGCTCCTTTTGGGCGCCGCATCCCGTGCCCATCGAAACGATGAACAGGATGATCAAGCCCAGGGCGAGCATCTTTTTCATAATTTCCATCTCCTTGCTGATATTTTTGATATTTTATGAAAAAAGTTCTAAATTTGTTAATTAACCTTCTGATATGGGAGGAGGTGGTTTTAAGCGTAACGGCGCCCGGCGTGAGGCATATAATAGCCTAAAGACGGCAGGTGGGGAACTTTTCGGGAATGAAAAGTGATAAAAAAAATGATCATGGTGACGGAATCAGGAATATTACGGTAAAACTGGCCGGAGGAAGCGGAACGGCGCTTGCCGGGGCGGTAGCCGGCGATATTTTAAGGTTTCTTTTGCAGATTGTTCTGGGCCGGGCGCTGGGGGCCGGCGGCTACGGGCTGTATTCGTTGGGTTTCGGCCTGGTTACGGCCGTCGGTCAGTTTATCACTTTCGGGCTGCAGGACGGGGTGGTCCGGTTTTGTGCTTTATATTCCGGTGAAGGTGACGGGCGCCGTTTAAAGGGCGTGGTTTACGTTGCGCTTGTCATTACCGGGCTCGGCGGGCTGATAGCGGCGGTAATTCTATTTTTTTTAACCGGTCCGGTCTGCCGGTTTCTTTTTCATAAAGATGAATTGGCCGTTATCTTCAAGATATTGTTGATTTTTCTTCCTTTTTGCGGTTTAACCAGGATCCTGGCCTGTATTGCCCGGTCTCTTCAAAAAATAACTGTATATACCGTGATCCAGTATTTGTTTCATCCGGCCGTCAACCTGCTGACGGTGCTTGCGCTGACTGCTTTCACTTTAACCCCGGCCGGCGCCGGTTGGAGCGCTACAATAGCCTGGGTTGTGGTGGCTTTCGCCGGGGGGTGGATGGTCTTAAGAAGCTGCCCGGCGTTGCTGGAACCGGTTGTGCCTGTTTATGAAATAAGAAAGCTTATGGGTTTTTCGTTTCCGGTGTTTTTAACCGGCCTGTCGTATATAGTAGCTACTCAATGCGACCGGGTCGTTTTAGGCGCTCTGGTGCCTGCCGGAGAACTGGGCGTTTATAATGCGGCTTCCCGGGTGGCAATCCAGAGCTGGTTTTTCTTACAGGTGTTGGGGACCATCTTTGCGCCGGTTATATCCGATCTCCACAACCGGGGGAGGATGGATGAACTGGCTTCCCTGTACCGCACCGTTACCCGGTGGACGGTTACCCTGACCATGCCGGTAACCATTGTTTTCGTGGTTTTTGCCGGTGAGGTGATGAGTATGTTTGGAGCGGACTTTGCCGGTGGCGGAACCATTTTAACCCTGCTTGCGGTTTTTTATTTCACCAGCACAGTGGCCGGTCCGGCCACCTTGATGCTGACCATGACGGGAAGGCCGGTAATCCAATTAATTAACAGCATGGTGATTATCATCATTACTGTTGTCTTAAACCTGTTGCTGGCCAGGATGTATGGGACCCTGGGAGCGGCGTTCGCCACCGGACTGTCGGTTGTTGTCAGCACCGTGCTGCGTCTGGTGGAAGTTTATTATTTATACCGTATTCATCCTTTTAATATGGATTATATTAAACCTTTTCTGGCCGGAGCGGCGGCTGCCGGCGTTGCGGCTGTGGTCCGGCGGGCCTTACCGGAGGTTGTATGGCCTTTGATCGCTTTTGCTTTGTTTTTGTGTTATATCCTGGTTCTTTCTGTTACCGGGTTCAGTGCGGAAGACCGCCAGGTTTTTGCGGCAGGCCGAAAAAGAGTGGGTTTTCTGCATAAGAACAGGTAAGGAGTATTTTTTAAGGACAGTGCTTTATTAAAGACGTTGGTAAGGCTGTGACCGGAGCTTTTCGTCCGGCATAAAATGGTAGTAAAAGCATAAAGAGGTAGTCAGTAATGTGGATTTTACTTGCACTTGTCGCCATGTTTATGGCCGGATTATTGTTGATTGTCACTGTGATCCAGTTTGAAATCGGTTCCCCGGCGGCTGGAAGGTGGCTGGTATATACTTTGTGTTCGATAACCGTCCTGGTTTATGTCCTGGGAAGCAAACCGCCCCAGGAACAGGTGGAGTATTCTTACATGCCGCAGATATTGCCGGCTCAGCCCGGGAGCGTGCCGGTAACCGGCACGGGGCTTTCACCGGAGCAGCCTCAAAACTTGCCGCCGGCCCAGGCTCAAAATCAGCCGCCGGCCGGTACAGAGACATCTCCGCCGGCTTTATCAGCCGCTCCTGTGCCGGATTCGGCGCCGCAAGAAACAGCCCTGAAGCGGGCGGTGGTCAATACCGCCAGTCTTAACGTCAGAACGGAGCCGGATTTTAACTCGCAAATCAAGGGTACGGTTAAGGCCGGCGCAGAGCTGGTGGTTTTAGAAGAGCCGGGCGGCAGCGACTGGATCAGGATAAGAACTGCTGATTCCGTTCTTGCCGGCTGGGTGCACAGAGACTATATCAAAATTTTGCAAGCCCGGTAACCGGCCGGTATTTTTAGCCATATGATGATAAAGCAAAATGCGGGAGGTGGGTGCTTGAACGAAAAAAATGTTTTGGCGGCGCTGGTCCAGGTAAGGTTGGCGCTTTTCCTGGTGCCCGTGATGGCAATGGTTGTCGCCGGCCTGATCACCATGTTTTTATTGCCGCCCGTATACCGGGCTACCACTACCCTTTTGGTTTTTAAACAGCCTGAAGACGCCAATTTAAAGTCGCTTTCTTTTAACCGGAGCCTGGTCCGGACATACGGCGAGCTGGCCAAAAGCCGCCTGGTTTTGGAAGAGGTTTTAAAAAATAAAGAGCTGGATATGGTGCCCCATCTGGACGATAAAATCAAGGTGGAACCGGTTCCTGATACCGAGTTGATCAGGATTTCGGCAGAAGATGCCAACCCCACGCTGGCCGCTTTGATTGCCAACGAGGTGGCCCGGGCCCTGACCAGGAAGATTAACGATACCATGAGCATGAGCAATATCCAGGTTATTGACGCGGCGCTGCCGCCGGCCGGGCCGGTATGGCCGAATCACCTTTTAAGTATATTGTTTGCCGGGATTCTCGGTCTGGTTGCGGTTGTTGGTTTTATTCTGGCCAGGGATTATATTTCCGGTGTGCAGGGAAACCGGTTGGCGGTTGATGCGGATACCCGGGCGGACAAAGCCGAAACGGGACCTTCTGTTGATCATGATGTTCCGGAAGAAAGTGACCGGCTGGCGCCATGAGCGGGATGGAATCACCGCTGGTTATTCACGTTGCTACTATTGGCGTCACTGCCTATAACGCTTTGCTGGCCCAGGGGAAGTATTTGGGTGATAACGGCCTGAGGGTGGGTTTTGTTTTCAGCCCGTCACCGGAAGCAGAACTGTTGCGGAGAATGGGGTTTCCGGTCAAAGAAATCTATATCAGCCGCAAGATCAGTCCTTTTTATGATTTAAAGGCGATATATGCGCTTTGGAGGTATTTTGCAGCTTGCCGGCCGGGCATTGTGCATACTCATACTTCCAAGGCCGGTGTGGTGGGCCGGGTTGCGGCCAGGATGGCCGGAGTGCCGAAGGTTATTCATACGGTGCACGGTTTTCCTTTTCACCGGGGGATGCCGGTCTGGCGGTATCATTTTTTTTTGCAGGTTGAGAAAAGTGTGGCCCGGATTACGGATTTTATGTTTTCCCAGAGCTTGCAGGACATTGCTGATGCCGGCAGCCTGGGAGTAAAGCCGCGTGCCGGATCGTTGACCTATATCGGCAACGGTGTTGATCTGAATAAGTTTTCGCCCGGACGGGTTACGCCCGAGGGGAAGAGGGCGGTTAAGGAAAAGCTGGGCCTCGATGGGGGGGAGGCTGTAGTTACCTTAATCGGCCGGATAAACCGGGAAAAAGGACATGCAGATCTCGTCGATGCCCTGTGGCTGTTGCGTGAACTGCCCTGGAGCGGACTGTTTGTCGGGCCGGATGAGGGGCATCTGGGACAGGTGAGAAAAAAAATTAAAAGTTACGGTTTGCAGGACAGGTTTAAGATTTTCGGTATGCGGCAGGATGTTCCCGACCTGCTGGCTGTTACCGATATTTATGTTTTGCCTTCGTACCGCGAAGGTTTGCCCCGCTCGCTGATTGAGGCCCAGGCTATGGGTATACCCTGTGTTGCCACTGCTGTGCGTGGTTCCGCGGAAGTGGTGGAGGACGGAGTGACGGGTTTGCTCGTGCCGCCCGGCGACCCTGCGGCCCTGGCTGAAGCCTTGCACGGATTATTGATCGATCCCCTGCTGCGTTTTAAGATGGGGCAGGCCGGGCGCCGGCGGGCTGTCGCGCATTTTGATGAGACAACTGTATGCCGGCGGGTGCTGGCTTTGTACCGGCAGGTGATTGACGGGGGGGAGATTGTCTCCGCCCGGTAACAGTTGAAGGTGTTTTAGGGAAAGGAGGAGGGGGAAATTGTACCGGGTGCTGGGGCCGGCGGATAAGGAAGAGTGGGTTGGAATGCTGGCCCTCTTCAAAGAACTGGACGTGCATTATTATCCGGAGTACTGCCGCCTGTTTGCCGCCGAAGAAAAAGGCGAAGCAAGAATGTTTGTTTTTCAGAAAGAGGCGGGTACTGTAATTTACCCTTTTATTATGCGCCGTATCGATGAATACTGCGATATTACCACACCTTACGGTTACGGCGGACCGGTTGTTGCCGGGCCGGACGGTGAAAACCTGGCCGGGGATTTTCGGGCTTGCTTCGAGCGTTATTGCCTGGAACAGGGTATAGTGACCGAGTTTATCCGTTTCCACCCTTTACTGGAGAACCACCGGTTGATGGCGCCGTACCTGCCGGTGGGACGTTTTTCAACGGTGGTCTATGTTGACCTGACCCGCCCGGAAGAAGAAATCCGGGCCGGCTATGGGTACAATAACCGGAAGAATATAAACAAAGCTGTCCGTGCCGGCCTGGAGGTGGTTATCGAAGAGGCGCCGGACCATTTTGCTGAATTTAAACATATTTATAACCATACCCTGCAGAGAAACCGGGCCGGGCGGCATTATTACTTTACGGATGAGTTTTTCGAAAAAATCCACCGCCTGCTGGCCGGACGGTTTTTATATGCCTGCACGGTATATAAAGGCAGCGTTATTGCCGCTGAATTACTCTTGTTTAACCACCATTACATCCACTCGTTTTTAGGCGGAACGCTGGCGGAGTATTTTGAGCTGCGGCCGGCCAACCTTTTAAAACACCGGGTGGCGGGTTGGGCGAAGGCGAAGGGGATAAAGAGATTTATCCTGGGTGGAGGGCGGGAGGAAGAGGACGGTATTTTCCGGTTTAAAAAATCTTTTTCCCGTGACGGTCTGGCCGGCTATTATCTTGGTAAGAAAATCCACCTGCCGGATGTAGAACAGCGGCTGGCGGAGCTCTACCCGGCGGGCCGGGCGGATTATTTCCCGCGTTACAGGGGGTGAATAGATGCTTTACCGGGTTATCAAGAGAATTTTCGACCTGCTGGGCACAATTTTATTGCTGCTGGTTTTAAGCCCTCTTTTTTTCATGGTTGCAGTTTTAATTAAACTTACGACGCCGGGTGAAGTTGTTTTCAAGCAACTGCGGATCGGCCGGCACGGCGAGCTATTTTATCTCTATAAGTTTCGCAGTATGGTTAAAGGCGCTCAGGAAATGGGTTCCGGCATGTTTGTAGAAGAAAATGACGAGCGTATCACCCTGATCGGAAAGATTCTGCGCAAAACCAGCCTGGACGAACTGCCGCAGCTTTTCAATGTCTTGAAGGGCGAGATGAGTCTGGTCGGACCCCGGCCGGCGCCCGTTCATCACCTGACGAAGTATAATGAAGAACAGCGGCGCAGGCTGGCGGTAAAACCCGGTATTACCGGGTGGGCGCAGGTAAACGGACGGGTGGCCCTTTACTGGCCGCAGCGTATCGAGCTGGATCTCTGGTATATTGACCACTACTCACTGTGGCTTGATGTGAAAATACTTTTTTTGACCCTGATAGCCGTACTTACCCGGCGGGGAGAAGAAGCCAAACCGGACCGGAAATACGTCGACCCGTTTATGAAGATAGATTGAGGATGGTGTTTATGAGCGGAAAGAAGGTTTTGGTAACCGGCGGGGCCGGTTTTCTGGGTTCGCATTTGTGTGAGGGGCTGCTGGCGGCGGGAGCTGAAGTGCGGGTGCTGGATACTTTTTCTTCGGGGCGGAAGGATAATTTGAACGGTTGTCCCGGCCGCCTTGAAATTATTACCGGTGATATTTCCGGTGAAGAGGATGTCGGGCGGGCCGCGCGGGATGTTGATGTGATTATCCACGCGGCCTTTCCCATGCCCGTGCGGGAGCGATCGATGGAAACGAAACATATCGGCGCGGCCCTGGCCGGGCTCTTTAATTTGTTAAAAGAGGCGGCTGCCCGGGAGGCCCTTTTTATTTACTTTTCCTCCATCGCAGTTTACGGCGACCAGCAGTATATACCCATTGACGAAGAACATCCCTGCGAGCCGGCGACTCTTTACGGGGCCGTCAAGCTGGCCGGCGAACATTTCTGCCGGACTCTGGCGAAAATCCCCGGCCTGCGGTATGTCATCTTGCGCATTGCGGATATTTACGGACCGCGCAACAGCCGGGTAAGCACACCGGTTAAGTTTTTATTGCAGGCCATCCGTAAGGAAAATATTGTTGTGCACGGGTCGGGCAGGCAGTCCCGCACTTATACTTACGTGGGCGATCTGGTTGACGCTGTTTTAAAGGCGGTTGTCAATCCCGCCGCTCCTGGCCGGGTTTTCAATATTGCCGGTGATGAAGCCGTTTCCATTTACGAACTGGCGCTGGCGGCGCGGAAGGCTGCCGGCAATGAAGTTGATGTTGTTTTTGCTCCCGGTGAGCCGGCTGACGATAGAAAGCTGGTTATTTGCGGCAGCAGGGCAAAGAAGTTACTTGGTTTTCAACCCCGGATTAAACTGGCGGAAGGGCTTTCTTCAACCTGCCGCTGGCTTAGAGACAACCCCTCGTATTACGGTTAAACACTTCTGCGTGATAACTATAAATTATCCTGAAATTCAAAAAGGAAATGAGCCCTGAAGTGGAGAATTCTATCGGTGTTCTTTATAGTCGGCAGTCAGGTTGATTTTTAGAGAAAGGGGTTTTGTCCAGTTGAAGAAATGTGAAAGGCAGGAACAGTTTTTAACCGGTTCGGGTATTCCGGTGAAAGAGGTTTATACGGCGGAAGACATTAAGGATCTGGATCTGGAAAAAGAAATGGGCCTGCCCGGTGAGGCGCCGTACTTGAGGGGAATATACCCGAACATGTACCGCGGCAGGTTCTGGACGATCCGCCAGTTTACCGGGTTCAACACGCCGGAGGAAACGAATGAGCGGTTCAAGTACGAACATGAGGCCGGCGCGACGGGCTTCAGTATTGCTTTTGATGCGGTGACCGAAAACGGCCTTGACCCGGATGACCCGGGCGTGGCGAGTGATGTCGGAATGGGCGGGGTTAATGTCTGCACTTTGCGGGATATGGAGATCATGTTTGATGGCCTGCCCATCGACCGGGTATCGACGGCCGTTATCGGTTCGCCTTTTTCCGCCGGTGTTTTGTCTGCCATGTACTTTGCCCTGGCGGAAAGCAGGGGGATAAAGCTTAAAGACCTGGACGGCACCACCCAGAACGACATGCTGCTTTTTACCGCTTGCTGTCACCTTCCGGCCATAATTCCGCCCCGTAACCTGGTCCGGTTGTGTGTGGACCTGGTGGAATGGTGCGCCCAAAATACTCCCAGGTGGCACCCGGTGAGCTTTGCTTCTTATAATTACCGGGAAAACGGACTGAACGCGTACCAGGAACTGGGTTTGTTGTTTGCCAATGCCATTGCCTATATTGAAGAAGAGTTGAAAAGAAACCGGTTAAAAATTGACGACTTTGCGCCGGTGTTGACTTTCCACCTGGCCTCGCACAGTGATTTTCTTGAGGAAATCGCCAAGTTCAGAGCGGCGCGCAGGATGTGGTATAAACTTCTCAAGGAAAGGTATGGGGCACAGAACCAAAAATCCATGATATTCCGCTTTCATGTTCAGACATCGGGTTCTACTCTTACTTACCAGCAGCCGCTGAACAACCTGATCAGGGCGGCCTACCAGGTGCTGGCCGCTGCGTTGGGAGGAGTTCAATCTATGCATGCCACCTCTTATGATGAAGGAATATGCCTGCCTACCGAGCAGGGTGTCCTGCTTTCGTTGCGGACGCAGCAGATTGCCCAGTATGAAACGGGAGTTGCCAACGTGGCGGACCCCCTGGGCGGCTCTTATTACCTGGAGTACCTGACCAATGAGATTGAAAAGAAGTCTTGGGATTACTTGCAGAAGGTGGAGGACAACGGCGGTCTCGTGGCGGCCCTGGAATCCGGTTGGGTGCACCGGGAATCCATTAAAGCGATGGGTGAATACCAGCGGCAAATCCAGAATGGTACCAGGAAGGTAGTCGGTTTGAACTGCTTTGAAATGGAAGAGGAGCCGCACCGGGTTCCGGTTTTCCGGCCCAGTCCGGAAACGGTGCGTTTGCAGAAGGCGAAGCTGGAAGAGGTAAGGAAAAACCGGGACAATCAGAAGGTGGGGGAAGCATTGCGCCGGTTGCGTGACGTTACGGAAAAAGGTGAAAATATAATGCCTGCTGTTATCCAGGCGGTTAAGGCGTATGCTTCGTTGGGCGAGATATGCGATGTCTGGCGTGAACTGTACGGGGTTTGGGAGATACCGGTAGTTGCCGGTATAGCTGTGTAAAGGGGGGTAGTTATGAACCCGCAAAAAAGAAGTATTAAAGTTGTAGTAGCCAAGCCCGGCTTTGACGGCCACTGGCGGGGAGCGATGATCGTGAGCATGGCGTTGCGGGATGCCGGAATGGAAGTGGTGTACATGGGCAACCAGACACCGGCGGCGATTGTCGAAAGCGCCCTCCAGGAGGATGTGGATGTAATCGGCCTGAGCATACTGGCCGCCGGTCATATGATGCTGATCTCGGAAGTGTTGGATCTTTTGAAGGAGAAAAATATCAGAGATATTTTACTGATCGTGGGCGGCACCATACCCCAGGAAGATATACCGGTACTGGAAAGCATGGGTGTCCACCGGGTATTTCCGCCGGGGAGCAAGATAGAGGATATTGTTGATTACGTTGAGAAAAACGGACGGGCCGTCAAAGGCCGTATATAGAAAAGCGCGTGCCCGCGGCGAAAACCCCGCGGGCTAAGATTTCGGCATAAGATTGCTTTAAAGCTATGCCCTCGCAATGACGCAGCCGGTTATTCTTTCTCCAGGCAGGTCCCGGCGTCTACCCAGCAGCCCGGATCGGCGGCCATCATGTCGCCGGTGAAGGTATACGCCCTCCTCCGGCAGCCGCCGCAGACATAGCGGTAGTTGCACTTGCCGCACTTGCCCTTCAACTGCTCTCTGTCCCGGAGGAGGTTGAATACCTCCGAGTTTTTCCAGATATCGCTCAGGCTCTCTTTTTTCAGGTCGCCTACTTCTATTTCCATTATGTCTCCGGCCACCGCTTTGCCTTCGGCAGAGATGCAGTAGCTGTAAATGCCGCTGATGCAGCCGACGCTGAAATCAAAAAAACCGCACGGCCTCAAAGGGTCGGCGCAGGCTCTTTTGCAAAACTCGTCTTCGGTGATAATATAGCGGTTTTCAAATGCGATCCTTTGCCAGCCGTATTTTTCCTGGGCCTTAAACAGGTAGCGTTGCATCTCCCGCCGCTGCTCCCTGTCCAGGGCCCATTCTTTTTTGCCGGAAGCCTTGCCCAGGGGGAGGAACTCCACCATAGTAAAGTCCACCCCAAGCTTCATGGCTAGTTCGATCATTTCCGGCAGTTCCTTGTGGTTTAATTGAGAGAGGGTCATGATCAAAATGACGGTAGGAATGCCGAATTCCTTGCACAGTTTGATGGCGTTTACCGCTCTTTCGAAAGAACCTTCTCCACGGTTCCAGTCGTGGCTTTCCTGCAGCCCGTCGATGCTGACCTTCACCTGGGTAAGCCCGGCATAAGCCAGTTCCCGCAAGAGTTCGCGGTCGAGAAAATAGCCGTTGGTATTCATGGCGACGTCCATAAATTGTGAGGTATACCTGATAATTTGGGGCAGGTCTTTTCTTAGCGTGGGTTCCCCCCCGGCAAACATGATTGATTTTGTGCCGGCTTCGGCAACGTTATCGATTATGTTCAAGACATCCTGGGTGGAGAGGCTGTCTTTTATTGCTTTTTGCGACTCGGAAGGAACATACCTGGCATCGGCAAAACAATACTTACAGTCCAGGTTGCAGGCGTCATTGAGGCTGAACCAGGCGTACACGGGTTTTGATTCTTTCTCCAGCGCTCTTTTAAATTTTTCTCTGGTGATGTTTAAAAATTCCGGAGAACTCATAATTTTTACCCCACCGCTTTTTTAGTTTCTTTTTCGCAACAGCTTCCGTCTGAGCATGGTTTCCAGGCCGTCCGGCAGCATTTCGACAGAGTCCATCAAGTAGAGTTTATCTTTGTACTGGGACTGGAACTGCTCTTTTATTTCTTCGCTGTAGTAGCACCCGATAGTAATCAAATCGATACCGTCTTTCTCGCAAAAGGTAACGGCTTCTTCGACGTTTATGCCGCAGTTCGGTTCTCCGTCGGTGATATGGATTAAAAGCCTTTTTTTGTCTTTTGGTGTTTTCAGGGCGGCGGCGAGGATAGCCTGGCCGGTAGGGGTACGCCCGTTTGGAATAACGGTATAAAGCCTGTTTCTACGCAGCAGCCTGCTGACTTCACACCGGCCGCCGGCTTCAAGATAGCTCAGGACATCCAGCCTGTTGCCGGATTCTCTTGCTGCTTCATAAAGAGAAACGAAGGTCTTTTCCGCTATGGCCCATTCCTTGCCGCCGGTGCCGCTGCCGCCTTTCATGGAGGCCGAAGCGTCTACCAGAATGGTTATGTTCCAGGCGTTGTTGAGAACCGTTAATTCCTTTTTTTTAAAAACCCGGCCGTTAATAGGAGCTTTGTATAGCCTGCGGCCGTCGATTTTACCGTAGAAAAGCCCCCTGTTCATTCTGAATGAGTCCGGTTTGGTTGATTTTTGCAGGTCGAAGGTGCGTTTCAGCCGCCGTACGAGTTCGGGGTCGGGTTCCATCATGCAGGGCAGGGTGGCGTTGCCGAAAACGGTTTCCAGTATGCCGGCGGTGTATTCTCCGCAAACCGATTCAATTTCTTCTTGCAGGCTTTTTTCTTCGGTTTCGTCCAGAATGTTTTTGATCTGATCGGCCAGGTCCCCCAGGTTTCTTTTCCCTCCGGCCGGACCTGGGTCCTGCTCGCGATCGTTTTCGCCGGTTTCTTGTGGAGACTCGCCGGGCTCCTTGCGCCCTCTTTCGTCCTGGATCATGTCCACCCCTGCCGGGTCGAAGAACTCCTCCAGTTCCCATTCTTTAATATGACGGCTGACCTGCTCCCACAATACGAGGTAGATGTTGCTTCTATGCTTGCTGCGGCTGGAAATGGAACCTTTTTCTTTACTGTTGATGATTTCTTCCGTTGAGGCAAGAAGATCCGTCAGCGGCTCAATATAATCAAAATGAAGGTTGTCATGCATTCTGCCCTCAAGCAGTATTTCTCCCCATACCTGGAACAGGCACTTGGGAGTGGGTGGGAGGGAAAGGTCCCTGGCTTCTTTTGCGTGGCGGTAACCCCAGGCTTTTTCCATATATTTTTGCCAGATGCTGTCCTGTGTTACATGTTTTACAAAAATATCTTCGCCGACGTCTACCATCAGGCGTAAGAGAGCCTTATAAGTAGGATGCAGGTCTTTGACCTTGCTTTCCACGTTCAGCCACACCCAGTCGCTCAGTTCCTTGCAATGGAAAGCTTCATGAGCAGCCAGACCAACCAGAATATCCATTTGCCCCGGAGGGATGGGATAATGTCCCATGGCTAAAATGGGGTCGATATGGATGTTTTCTTTTGTTGAACCGGACATGCCGCTCCATTCCATGTTTTTAATGTTGGCGGTGATATACCTGCCCACCTTGCGCAGCGCTCTGAGGGCGTAAGCCAGTTCCCTCGGTTCGATGGCAGACTTGTTTTTGCGCCAGTATTCAGAATAGCCTCTGGATAATTCATTCTTTAAATTTTGCATTTTATTTCCCCCGTTTATGGTACTGTCGAAGAACCTTCTTTAAAAAACCACCAATTGCTCTACTCTTTACTCTTCACTTTAAGGAATTAGATTGCTGCCTGCTCCGGCGTTTCTTTGTTCACCAGACAGGTTTTGGGGTTTACCCAGCATCCGGGGTCGGCGCCCATCAAATCGCCTGTTGATATGTACGCTCTTCGCCGGCAGCCGCCGCAGATATACCGGTACTGGCATTGTCCGCATTTACCTTTTAGATTATCCCTGTCTCTCAGTAACTTGAAAAGATCGGAGTTTTTCCAGATAACGCTCAGTTCTTGCCTTTTTAAGTCACCTGTTTCCAGCGACAGAATGTCTCCCCCGGCTATCTTGCCGGCGGCATTGATCATGTAACTGTAAATACCGCTGATACAGCCGACGCTGAAGTCGCGAAAGCCACAGGGCAGGTTTGGATCCGTACACAGTTTTTTAGCCGGTTCCTGTTCGGATATGATGTAACGGTTTTCAAACGAGATGGTCGACCACCCGTGCGCCTTTTGCAGTTCATGCAGGTACCGTTGCGCTTCTTGCCTTTTTTCTTTTGACAGTACCCAGTCGTCTTTCCCGCATGAGTGACCGGTAGGCAGGAATTCTACCATGGAGAAATTTATGCCCATATCCAGGGCTAAATTTACCATTGCAGGAAGGTCTTCGTAGTTCAGCCGGGAGAGGGTCATGATCAGATATATGCTGGGCACGCCGTATTTTTTAAAGTTTTCCAGGGCTTCTACAGCTTTTTGGAAGGAACCTTTTCCCCTGTTCCAGTCATGCTTTTCTTCCAGACCGTCCACACTCACTTTTACCTGGGAAAGCCCGGCGTCCGCCAGTTCCCCGGCCAGGCCGGCGTCGAGCCTGTAGCCGTTGGTGTTTAAGGCCACATATATGCCCTTGGATGCTGTATAGCCGACTATTTCGGACAGGTCGTTTCTCAGCGTGGGCTCTCCGCCGGCGAACTGGATGGCCCCTGTGCCGGCATGGGCGACGTTGTCGATAATATCGAAAACTTCTGCTGTTGATAGAATGTTGTCCGCCTGTATCCGGCTGCGGTTGTATTTGGCATCGGCAAAACAATATCTACAATTTAAGTTGCAGACATCATTCAAGCTAAACCAGGCAAAGTAAGGTGAAGACGCTTCTTTTAAAGCCCGGTGGAACTTTTCCCTGGTAATTTCTAAGAATTCTTTTGCCGGGAACTCCATGTTAATTGACCTCCTTGAATCAATTCAGCAATTTCCTTCTCAGCAGGGTCTCCATACCGCCGGGGAGCTGCTCGACGGAGTCAATTAAAAAAAGGTTTTTACCGTACTGGTTTTTAAACTGTTCTTTTACCTGCTCGTTGTAGCCGCAGCCGAGAGTGACCAGGTCTATCTTTTCCTTACGGCAGTACTTTATGGCGTAATCTACACTTACACCGCAATTGGGCTCCCCGTCAGTTATGTGGATAAGCAGTCTCCTTTTATCTTTCGGGGTTTTTAAAGCGGCGGCAATAATGGCCTGGCCGGTAGGAGTGCGGCCGTTTGGGACAACCGTGTACAGCTTTTTATGGTGCAGCAGCCGCACTACTTCGCAGTGGTCGGCCCGCTCAAAGTAACATAAAACATCCAGACGGTTGTTGGAACTTTTTATTGCTTCATAAAGAGAGGCGAAGGTATATTCCGTCAGCCGCCATTCCCTGCCGTATTTCCCCTTCATTGACAGGGAAGCGTCTACTAGGATGGTGATATTCCATGAGTTATCGAATACGATTTCTTTTTTCTTGAAGACCCGCCTGTTGAAAGAATACCGGTAGAGTCTCCGGCCGTCTAATTTGCCGTACAAGAGCCCCCTGTTTGGTCGAAAGTCCTTTGAGATTTGAATATCAAAGATGCGCTTGAGCCTGTTAACCAGCCCTGGATCGGGATTTGTCCGGCAGGGATAAGTAGAGTTCCAGAAGAGAGTTTTCAGCAGTTCGGATGTTTTTTCTCCGGCAATAACTTCGACAAACGGGGTAACGTCCCGGGCTGTTTCATCCGA
Organism: Deltaproteobacteria bacterium; assembly: GCA_020062745.1. Lineage (GTDB taxonomy): Bacteria > Bacillota > Desulfotomaculia > Desulfotomaculales > JAGUVT01 > JAGUVT01. The sequence continues at coordinate 9,895 of JAGUVT010000063.1, read as the reverse complement.
CAGGGCCGCTTTGATGTATGACGCTACGTCGCGTGGTATGGTTTTTTGGACTTCGCTGTATTTCTCTTCTTGTTCAGCAGGGATATCGTAATCTTCCTCGGTTTCTTCCGCCGGCTTGTCCGGGTCGTCACCTAATTCTTTACGGCCCTTTTCGTCCAGAATATCTACGCCTTCCAGGTGGAGAGGAGTCTGCGCTTCCCATTCCTCAATGTATTTTTTCAGATAGGACCAGAGTTCAAGGTATATTTTGCTTCTGTAATTACTGCGCTCTGTTAAAGAAGGCAGTTTTCTGCTGTTGATAATGTCTTCTGTGAAGGATTGTAGAATAATCAACGGCTCCAGGTAATCTTCATGAAAAGGACCGGGCTCTTTGTTTTCCAGGGAGAGTCCCCCCCATATCCGGAACAGGCACTGTGGGACCGGGGGCAGGGAAAGATCCCTGGTTTCTCCGGGCCGGCGCCAACTCCAGATTTTGGAAATGTAATTCTGCCACACAGTGTCCCGGGCCGCATGGTTTACGTAAATATCTTCTCCGACGTCTACCATCCGGCGCAAAAATGTTTTATGAGCCTCCGCCAGGTTGCTCGTTTCTTCCTTCACAGCCAGCCACACTGTATCGCTCCATTCCTTACAGTGGAAGGCCTCATGGGCGGCGAGCCCGACCAGGACATCCATTTTCCCCGGCGGTATAGGGTATTCTCCCAGGAACGGGGCTGTATCGACCCATATCTTACCCTCGTTTGAGTCAGACATGCCCCGCCATTCGACTGGTTTGAAGTTGGTGGTAATATATTCTCCTACTTTGCGGAGGGCCCTGAGAGCATATGCCATCTCTCTTATCTCCAAAGAAGACTTGTTCCTCCGCCAGTATTCGGAATACCCCATTGACAGGTCTTTTCCCGCCGGTTCCAAACAGTAGCCGGGCTTATCCGCCAGCATTGTCATTCTCCTGTGCCGTCTGGTTTAAAAAACACGAATTTATTTTCCTTGAGTGTCGTATCTTTTGTTTCCGCATGAATGGATAAGAGTAAGGACTCCAGCACGTCTTTGGATATCTGCAAACTGTAGATTACTGCTTCCCTTATGGAAGCGCCCATGGCGACCAGTTCGGCCATCATCAGGCTGTGCCTGGTGGAAATAGAGATGGGAACATGGGAATCACTTCTCAGTTTATGAACAATCTTGAGAATAGTTGAAGCCTGCTCTTCGGTCACCCCGGCTTTAAGCGTCAACACCTGCTGTTCTATGGAAAAGGGGAGATAGTCCATGTTGATAATGTAAAAGCGGTCCCGTAAGGCGGCGTCCAACGAATCGGTGCCGGCGAATTCGTCTCCTTCGTTCATTGTGGCGAAGAAAATAACGCCCTCGGCAACCTCAACCAGTCCCAGTTCATCAACCCAGATGCACCGGTCTTCCGACAGAACTGAAAACAGTTCATTTAAGGCCTTGGGGTGTTCCGGCCGGTTTATTTCTTCCAGGTGCACCACGCAGCGGGGAGTGGTGATGGCCCTCGGAAAAAGAAACTCCTTATAGAAAGTTTCTCCTTCCTTAAGAGCATGTTCACCGAAAAGCTGTCCCGGTTCTGAAAGCAGACCCACCTGGAATGTTGCCGTGGGACGGTTGAAGTAAGCTGCAAACTGGCGCACCAGGGAAGATTTGCCGCATCCCTGCCGCCCGGTGATTAATATGTTGACCGGATGTTTTTTTGATAGTTTTTCCAGTTTTCCAAGAGTAAAAATAACTTCCTGCGGCGCAAAAAAGTAAGAATCAAGTTGCGGCACCCTTAATTGTTTATTATATTTCATTGTTACCTCCTCTAGCAGTAAAATATTGGAAAATGTTTTTGTAAAGTTTTAATCTGTGTGTTTGGAAAGAATTTATCTGATCTTAAAAATTATCACCTCTTTTCAAGATACCGATTTAATCAGGAGGGATAAGCCAGCTCGTTCTCTTTCCTCCCCCTCCAGCAGGTGGGGTCTTCTGCTTTAACATCGCCGCTGATAAGATAAGCGTTTCTCCTGCACCCCCCGCAGATAAAACGGTAGGCGCATTTTCCGCACCTGCCTTTTAAGTCGTCCCGGTTGCGGATGGAATGAAGGATTTCGGAGTTGCTCCAGATATCGGATAGTTTTTGTTTCTTCAAGTCGCCCAGGTTATCCATAGCATACCGGCCGCAAAGCATCATTTTGCCGTTCGCGTTTAAAAAGAAGGAATAAATGCCGGTCAGGCAACCGACGCAGAAATCGTAAAAACCGGAAGAAAGGTTTAAATCGGTGCATAATTTTTGGGTTTCTGCATCTTCGGAGATGATATAACGGTTTTCGAAACCGAATTTGTGCGCCCCGTATTTTTTCTGCGCCTGGAAGAGAGCCCTTTGCATATCCCGGCGCATGCCCCTGGTTAAAACCAGTTCTTCTCTTCCTTTGCCCCTGCCGCCGGGGAAGAACTCCTGCACGTGGAGGGCTGTACCCAACTCCGTGGCCAGGTTGATCATTTCAGGCAGTTCATTATAATTGGCCTGCGAAATGGTAAAAGAAATACGGGTAGACAGCCCGACATTCAGGCAGTTTTTTATAGCCTGGACGGCTTTTTCGTAACTGCCGTTCCCCCTGTTGAAATCGTGTGTTTCGGCTTTTGCCCCGTCCAGGCTGATCATTACCTGGCCGACCCCTGAATCAATCAGTTTCCAGGCAAATTCCTTGTCGACCAGGTAGCCGTTGGTTACTACTCCCACGCTTCTGATACATCTGGAAGCGTAGTTGGCCACCTCAAACAGGTCTTTTCGTACTGTTGGTTCCCCGCCTCCGAATGATAAATGCATTACACCTGCCTCGGCCAGGTTGTCGATAATTCTGAAAATTTCATAAGTATTCATTTCATCTTCCAGGGGTTCACCGGCCTCGGTTCCGCAGAGTTTACATCTTAAATTGCAGGCTTTGGTAAAGTTTAAGCCTACAATGAGCGGTTTGACTTCCTTTATGGCGTTGTTATATTTTTCCCTGGTTACATTTATAAAATTTTCCGGCAAAATCATTTATTTTCCTTCTTTCGGGGAATAATTAGCATCTTCGGTTAGTTAACAGTTTAATATTTTCATATTTTTCTGTCAAGATGGAACTTCGTTTATTGTTGCCCGCTTCTGTCCTTTACGGTAGTGGTTTTATGTGACAGGTGCGGGAGAAAAGTTCCGGGGAGTTCAAGGGAAGATAAATTGACTTTTCTCCGGCCGGGCCCTAAAATTAAAGTAAATTTCAACGTTTTCAGGACGGCATAACTTTTCTGTGCCCTCTGCGGCAAAATTTTTCTCAACAGTTTATTTTCGTTAAGGGGGAACACGGTTGTCTGTTTTGGCGGAAGCGAGAATCCTGAAGCAGGAGGAAGTGGCGCCGGGTTGCCACCGGATGCTTTTACAGGCGCCGGAGGCGGCGGGCAGGGCGGCGCCGGGCCAGTTTATGCATGTGCGCTGCGGTTCTTCGGCGGACCCTTTGTTGCGGCGGCCGCTCAGTGTTCATGATGTTGACCGGGGTAAAGGAACGTTAACCCTGCTATACAGGGCGGCCGGCAGGGGGACGGCGTTGCTGGCCGGACTCGGGCCGGGCGCCGGGATCAGCCTGATGGGCCCTTTGGGGCGGGGATTCAGCCTGCCTGCGGGGGCGGGGTTGAGAGTGGCCCTGGCAGCCGGCGGTATTGGTGTGGCGCCTTTATATTTTCTCTTGAAAGAACTGGTTAGCCGGGACTTTTTCGTGTATGTGCTGGTGGGGGCGCAAACGGCGGAAGATTTGCTGTGCGGGGATGATTTCAAGTTGCTTGGCAGCCGGACATCGTTTGCCACGGATGACGGGTCTTGCGGGCATAAAGGTCCGGTGACCGATCTGCTGGAATCGCTGCTGGCCTCCGGCGGTGTTGACCTGGTTTACGCCTGCGGGCCGCCGCCAATGTTGAAACGGGTAGCCGGACTGTTGACCGGTACGGGTGTGCCCGGTGAAATCTCTCTGGAGAGACACATGGGTTGCGGGGTTGGCGCGTGCCTCTCGTGTGTATGCAAGGTGAGAAGCGGCGCGTACCGGCGGGTGTGTGCGGACGGGCCGGTTTTTCCGGTGGAAGAGGTGGTTTGGGAGTGAGCAAAGAGAGTAAAAACGGCACTCCGGCCGGCAGCGGGAAAAATGGGCGGGGTGACAAAAATCCTGTTCTGGCCGTGGATATCGGGGGCATCTTCATGAAAAACCCGGTCACCGTTGCCTCCGGTACTTTCGGTTTCGGGCCGGAATACGCGCCTTACGTCGATTTGAACCGTTTGGGCGCAGTGGTTGTAAAAGGGATTACTTTGCGTCCCCGGCCGGGGAATCTCCCTCCCCGTATTGTGGAAACACCAGCCGGCATGTTGAACGCTATCGGGTTGCAGAATCCGGGAGTGGACCACCTGGTTACGGAAATATTGCCTTACTTTAAGCAATTTGATGTACCGGTGATTGTCAACATAGCGGGAGAAACAGTGGAGGAGTATGCTTCTCTGGCCGGGAAACTGGATCGGGTCGCTGGAATAGCCGGGTTGGAGGTGAACATATCCTGTCCCAATGTAAAAAAAGGGGGAATGCAGTTCGGCAGCGACCCGCTGACGGCCGCCGAGGTAGTTCGGGCGGTCAGAGCTGCCACCGGTCTGCCTTTGGTTGTCAAGCTTTCGCCCAATGTCACCAGCATTACGGCAGTGGCCGCCGGGGTGGCTGAAGCCGGAGCCGACGCCCTGTCCCTGATCAACACCATTCTGGGCATGGCCATAGATGTAAAGCGGCGCCGGCCGGTACTCGGCACGGTTACCGGCGGCCTCTCCGGCCCGGCCGTCCGGCCGGTGGCGGTGCGGATGGTCTGGCAGGTGTATAAGGAAGTGAAACTGCCGATTGTGGGTATGGGCGGCATCATGTCGGCGGCAGACGCCTTGGAATTTATCCTGGCCGGGGCGGCGGCAGTGGCGGTGGGCACCGCCAATTTCGTCAACCCCCGGGCCACTATGGACGTGCTGGAAGGCATTGAGGCCTACCTGGTTGAAAACGGTGTGAGGGATATTAATAAACTGGTGGGAGCGGCGCACGGGTAGCGGCAAGCGGCAGATCCAACAGCTTCAAGGGCCGACGGCCCTTTTGTTATACTCTTCAACCGCCGCCTCCTCCGAAGGATGCGCCGGAGTCGCCGCAGCTATTGTTTTTGCCGATTGAACAGCCGCTGATAAGCTGGCGGATGTTGTTGCTTTGACAGTTGGGGCAGGTAACCTTGTCCCGGTCGTTGATACCCGTCAGCAGGGAAAATTCGTGGCGGCAATTTTCGCATTTAAATTCATAAATGGGCATTTTCTTCTTTCACCTCCTTTCTTAGCATACTATGTTTATTATTCACCGGCAATATATAAAAGTATTTTATCAAAAATTTGCCGTGAGATAACTTTATGATAGTATTAACCATAAGAATATCGTAAGAAGGAGAATGCATATGTCCAAAGTAACTGTATCCAGTAAGTACCAGATTGTGATTCCGCTAGCGATTCGCAGACAGTTAGATATAAAAAAGGGTCAAAAGTTGCATATTGTAGTTAAAGACCATTCCATCAACCTGTTGCCGGACTACCCTTTAATACAAATGAAAGGATACCTGCGCGGCATGAGTCAGTCTATTGAACGTGATGAGGAGGACCGGCAGCGTTGTTACTCAAAAATGAACTGATGGGTAGGGATATGGTGGATATAACGGCAAGAGATCATCTAATTGTAGCCTTGGATGTTGATTCGCTGGCAGAAGCCGGAAGGCTGGTGGAATTGCTTTTTCCCCGGGTGGGGATGTTTAAAATCGGGATGCGGCTTTTCAACAGCGTTGGCCCGGCGGCTATTCAGTTGGTGCGTGACAGGGGAGCGAAGGTTTTTGTCGATTTGAAGCTGCACGATATTCCCAGCACGGTGGCCGGCGCCGCCCGTGCGTTGACCGGGCACGGGGCGGCTATTTTAAATGTGCATGCAGCCGGCGGTACGGCAATGATGAAAGCGGCGGCGGAGGCGGCCCGGGCGGAGGCGTCTGCCCTGGGTATCCCGCGCCCGCTGGTGGTGGCGGTGACGGTGCTGACCGCCATAGATCAGGCTGTCTTTAACGGGGAACTGGGTATGCCCGGCAGTATCCGGGAGCGGGTGGTGGCCTGGTCCCGGATGGCTTTTGAAGCCGGTTTGGACGGGGTGGTGTCGTCGCCGCACGAGGTAGCGGACATTCGCAGGACCTGCGGCCCGGAATTTGTGATTATTACTCCCGGTGTACGGCCGGCCGGCGACGCTGCCGGTGATCAGAAGCGGGTGATGTCTCCCGGCGGGGCGGTGCGGCTGGGAGCTTCGTATCTGGTGGTGGGCCGGCCGGTGATAGCAGCGCCCGACCCGGTAAAAGCAGCGGCAGATATTCTGGCCGAAATGGGAAGCGCACAGGTAAAAAACACTTGACATTTAGTAAAGAGCGAGATATTATTTTGTGTAGTAGGTTGCTACAACATAATGTTATTTGTCCATAAATTTCTAAATAAAGAGGCGATTACTGATGGAAGAAGAAATGGTCACCGTTAGAGAAGCTGCTGCTGAATACAGACGGAACCCGGAAACCATTCGCCGGTGGGTCTGGGCGGGGAAGTTACCGGCAAAAAAATTGGGAAATCAGCTTTTTATCAGTAAAAAAGATCTTCTGAACTTAAGGGAAGGGGAGAAAATAAAACTGGAAAGGAGCGCCAGTTTCCTCGAACATGCCCGGGCTCTTCAGGAGAAAATTCGTGTCCGGACAAAAACAGATTTTGATGTTTCTCTCTTAATTGAAAAATCCCGGATGAGGGGTCTTGCCGGTGAAGATTTGCATTGACGCCAGCATGGCCCTGATGTGGCTTTTGCCTGCAGAATTAAATGAGAAGGCCAATGCCTTGCGTAAGAAATGGGATACCGAAAACGTACGGCTGATCAGTGCCCCCTTGTTTAATGCCGAGGTTACTTCCGTTTTGCGTGAACAGGTTTATTTCCAGAAACTCCTTCCCGAAGAAGGCGAGGAAGCCTTCTTGCTGTGTCTTGATATGGGCGTGGGAATTAGCCGGGATTCTGCCCGGATTCAGAAGAAGGCCTGGGAACTGGCAAAAGAGCATAACCGGCCAAGAACCTATGATATGCAGTATCTGGCCGTGGCCGAAATTGAGGATTGTGATTTCTGGACGGCGGACAAAAGACTTTGCAACGCGCTGGCAAAGAAAGTGTCCCGCTTAAAATATATCGGCGATTACGTTTAAACATGTGAACTTACTAAGGTTGAGGAGGAAAACAGCCTGGTTTCTAATTGCCCTGGCCGGCGCCGAGACTTTTTACGAGAGATTCGTCCGGTGTGACGAAGATGGTTTTCTGGTTTTCGTAGACTACCATCCCGGGCCTGGCCCCGGCGGGCTTATGGACGAATTTTTTAAGGGTGTAATCCACTGGCACGTTTTGAGACTGGCGGGCCCGGCTGAAATAAGCGGCCAGGGAGGCGGCTTCCCGGATGGTGGAAGCGGGGACCTTCAGCCCTTCGGTGCGGATGATTACGTGGGCGCCGGGAATGTCTTTGGTATGCAGCCAGATGTCTTCTTCCTGGGCTGTTTTTTTGGTTAGCCGGTCGTTTTGGCGGTTGTTTTTTCCTATTAAGATGGTGAATCTATCGGATGAATTGAAATGGAGGGGCTGGGAAACCGGTTCTTCCTTTTTCTTTTTCAGCCCGGTGGCGATATAACCCTGCTCCGCCAGTTCCTGTTTGATTTCGGCCAGATCCGGACGGTTGTCGGCCAGTTCGAGACTGGTTTTCACCCCTTCCAGGTAGGATAATTCGGCGCCGGCCCGCTCGGTTAAGCCGGCTAAAGCGTTCCGGGCATTTTTGGCCTTGAGGTGTCTTTTAAAGTAGGCCTGGGCGTTTTCGGCCGGGGTGAGACGGCCGTCCAGGGGTATTGTTACGGTAGCGCCGGCAGGCCCGTGGTAGTTTTCCAGGGTTGCTTCCGGCAGGTTGCCGTTCAGGCGGTAAAGGTTGGCGGTCAGCAGTTCACCAAAAAGCTGAAACCTTTCAGCCCCGGCGGTTTCGGCGAGGTCCTGATCATAATCGGCAAGCTTTTGGGCCAGATGTTTTATTTCCCGGTTTAGAAGGTTCAGCAGCGAGTGCTTTTCCTGGTTGAAGTTTTCCCGGCATTCCCGGGTACTGAAGAAGTAGTCCAGCAGGTCGTTCATTTTATTGCCGCTGGCTTCAGATGGACAGCTGAAGGCGGTGAAATCCGAAGGGATACCGTGCCGGTCCAGCAGCAGGCATGGCTGGAAGATTCCTTTTGCAGTTGTTTCCGCTACCGAACGGATGGTTTGCCAGATTCGCACCAGCTCGTATTCACCGCAGTGATCCAGTACGATGTTCTCGGGCAGGCTGGCCCGGCGGATAATTTTCCGGCTGGTGACGGTGCTGAAACCGTCAAAACAGCGCTGGATAATATTGACCAGTTTGTCTTCCAGGGGTGAACTCAAAACGGCCCGGCGGAAATCTTCTTCACTTGCTGTCAGGGGGTTTAACTTGCCCTGTGCGGGAGGCGGCAGGTAAGGTTGGCCGGGCAGCACCTCCCGGTAGCGGCTGACGGCGTGGGAGTACCGCCTGATTCCGTCAATGATGGTATTGGTAGCGGGATCGACCAGGATAATGTTGCTGTGTTTGCCCATGATTTCGCAGATCAGGTGTTTTTCGGCTGGTTGTCCCAGTTCGTCCCGTGCTTCTATTTTAATAAGCAGTACCCGTTCCAGCCCGGGCTGGTTGAAACTGCGAATCCGTCCCCCTTCCAGGTGTTTACGCAGCACCATGCAGAAAAGAGGCGGGCTGGCCGGGTTTTCTTTAAATGTACCTGTTAAATGGATACGGGCATTGGCGGCGTGGGCCGATAAAAGAAGACGGTATCGCTTGCCGGGCTGGCGTACGTGTATCAGCAACTCTTCTTTTTTCGGCTGGTAGATTTTTTCAATGCGACCGCTGTCCAGCGCAGCGCTCAACTCCTGCCGGACGGCGGCCATTACTAAACCGTCAAAAGGCAATTCAAACCCTCACTTCTGGCTCCAGCGTTTTAGTTTGGAGATGGTGCTTTCAGCCATCATTCTGGCCTGGTGTGTCGGCATTTTCCAGTTTTCCGAGAAAAATTTAGCGGCTCGTCCGGTCATTTCCTGAACGGTGACGTCAGGTTCGGTAAACTGGCCGTCTTTCATACAGAGGGCGCAGTACTCGTTTTTCGGGTTGCCGTCGGCAAAGTGCTCGGGCCGGTGCATAGGCTTAAAACAACTCTGGCAATAAGGTCCTTCCGGCATTACGCAGCACAGCATGATTTCACTTCCTTTCGTCTCGGATTTTTTATAATTATATCATGTAAAGCATCGTTTGAAGCAATCCGTTTGCCTGTTGTCACTTTAAGTGCAGGGCGGTTTAAGGGTGTGCGATGTGGCAGGAAGTCAGATTACCGGGCGTGAACGAATACGTCCACTTTGTTATTGGTATCGCTGCTTACCAGGTTTGTGGCCTCGCTGTAAAAGGCAATGTAACGGCCGTCCGGGCTGATGGAGGGGTTGTAGGAATTGCCGTTTCCCTGGGCGCCGCCGGAGGTGATGGAGACGCAGGCAGTCTGTCCGGTCTGGCGGTCGTGGACGAAGATGTCGGATTTGCTGTTGGTGTCGCCGGCCGCCAGGTTGCTGGCATAGCTGTGGAAGGCTATATACCGGCCGTCGGCGCTGATAGAGGAGTTGTAGGAATTGCCGTTTCCCTGGGCGCCGCCGGAAGCGACGGAGACGCGGGTGGTTTCGCCGGTCTGGCGGTCGTGGACGAAGATGTCGGATGCGCTGTTGGTATCGCCGGC